>CAYIDE010000033.1:0-9684 GCA_964362065.1 Candidatus Woesearchaeota archaeon
ATGGCAATTCCTCTCTCGGCTTCCAAAGCCGAGGTATCCTTGCCATTGATGTAATGAAAAAAAACACAACTTATTGCACAAAGCCGATAGTGCTGGCTCTTTTCGTCAGTATTATTTTACTAATATTGTACCTTGATATGCCCTTCTCTTCTGCTGTATTAAACGCAACTGTTTGCTGTGAGAAGACAACATCTAATTTTTACTGCCAAAATGTTCCTGCAGGTGAATGCTCTGCAGGAGCAAAGCAGGCTCCTACATCCTGTGAAAGTACAAGTTTTTGCAAGCCAGGAGTTTGCTATAACACTGGACAAGGTCTATGCTCTGATAATACTCCTCAATTGGTTTGTAATAAAGCAAATGGAACATGGTCTGAGCTATCGCCTCCGCAGTGCGATTTAGGATGCTGCATACTTGGAGACCAGGCAGCATTTGTTACATTAACAAGATGCAAATATTTATCAGGAACTCTCGGTCTGCAGACTAATTATAATAAAGGAATAAGAGACGAAGTGCAGTGTGTCCTAGCAGTGCAAAATCAGGATAAAGGTGCGTGTGTTTATGATTTTGAGTTTGAAAGAGTATGCAAATTTACAACAAGAGCAGAGTGCGGAAGCAGTGTAAATGGCACAGGCAAAGAAGGCCAATTTTTTGAAGGAAAACTCTGTTCTGCGCCTGAACTTGGTACGAAGTGCAGTAAGACAACAAAAACAACCTGTATTGCTGGAAAAGATGAAGTGTATTTCGTTGATACCTGCGGAAATGCTGCAAATATTTATGATGCAAGTAAAATTAATAATGAAGAATACTGGACAAATGTCAAGGACAAGACAGAATCCTGCTCTTCTGGGGCAGCAAATATAAATAATCCAAGCTGTGGGAATTGCAATTATCTGCAAGGAAGTTACTGCAGGCTTTCATCATCTGCTGGAAATACGAAGCCGAGCTATGGCAATAATATTTGTGCAAACCTGAATTGCGCAAGAACAAGCAATGGCAAATCATACAAACATGGAGAGTCATGGTGCGTGTACAATGACGAGGGTGAAACTGGAGAAGGAAAGAATGCAGTTGGGAGCAGATTTTTCAAGCATATTTGTATTAATGGAGAAGAAGTTTTAGAGCAGTGTGCTGATTTTAGACAGGAGGAATGTATTGAAGATTCTTTAACAACAACTGCAGGGGAATTCTCGCAGGCAGCTTGCAGAGTAAACAGATGGCAGGATTGCTCTGCTCAAGAAGAACAGATAGATTGTGAAAACTCAGACAGAAGAGACTGTATTTGGAAAAGCAATGTCTGCGTCCCTAAAAACTCTCCTGGTTTGAAATTCTGGGAAGGAGAGGAAACCAAAGCAATCTGCGCACAAGCTAATTCTGCCTGTGTTGTTTCATTTGAAAAGGGCCTCTTCGGCGGAGAAAAATGCGTGAAAAACTGTGAATGCCTTGATGATTCTTGGAAAAAGCAGCGCATTGATATTTGCACAGCTTTGGGGGACTGCGGACCAAATGTAAACTGGCAGGGGCAGGAAGGATATAAAGAAGGATTTAAAATCACAGAGGATAAAAAATAAAAAAGCTATTTCAGTGCCCAATTAATTTTTCCAAGTTAATTTGATAACCCTGCACTGCTACTTCATTGCATGAAGTAATCTTAAAAAAATAACAATTTCCATATTTTGAAGAAAGATTTTCTACTTTATTTTTTTCAAAAGCTCTTTTAGCTTCTTCTTCATTTTTTCCTGCACCAAAACCGTGCTCTTCTACCACATACACTTCTGGAGGATGATTTACTTTGTAAGATATCAAAAATAATTTATCACCCATAATTTTTTATTTTTATTTAATATATAAGGATTTATGTAATTTAGTGACAAACTCAAGCAAAAAATTGTGAGAATTTTTTACCGTGCGCTTTTGCATTTTCCTTTGAAATAACCCAAGCTTTTCCAGAATTTTCCAAGAATGATGGGTCAAGGAATAACCATCCCTCGTATGCAAATCGCACTGCAAGAGCTGGTTTTAAGCCAATCATACTTGCGAAGAGAATAAAGTCTTCAATTTGGAATTTTGTGATATATATTCTGTCCTTTCTGCTTGATTTAGCTTCAATAGCATAACCCTTGTATCCTATTTTTGCAGCAATAATGTCGCAGGGCGATTCATCATTAACTCCAGAGCCGGCTACCCTCAATGCACGCCAACCATTTGTAGTGAATAGGGACACAAGCTCGCGCTCCATATTAGAGCCTTTTGATTTATTTGACATTTTCACACTTCCTTTATCAATCAAGCAAAACAAAAGAGATTTAAATAGTTGTCTTTTTGAGAAATTAAGATTCCTTAATCTTCTGACAATTTATTTTCCAGTTCCTGACGATTACTTGCATAGAAAATAGCAGTTTCTCTAGTTATTCTATTTTCTTTATACAATCTTTCTAAGTGTCTGTCCATTGTAACCATTCTTTCCTTATAACCAGTTTCAATCATTCCCTGTATTTGGTGCATTTTCCCTTCTCTAATAAGATTCTTTATTGCAAAATTGTTCTTCATAATTTCCATAGCAAGCACTCTATTCTCCCTCTGTTCATAAGGAATTAATTGCTGGCTTATTACATAAGCTAAATTATCTGATAAAGTATTTCTAATTTCATTTTGCTCTCCTCCAGGAAAAAGATCAACATATCTCCTTATAGTTCCGACAGCATCTTTAGTGTGCAGCGTTGAAAAAACAAGGTGCCCGGTTTCTGCAGCATTTAAAGCAGCTCTCGCAGTTTCTGTATCTCTAATCTCACCAATCAATATATTATCAGGATCTTGTCTTAAAGCCCATTTTACACCTGTAAAAAAAGAATCAGTATCAATCCCCACTTCCCTCTGCACAATCACCGAGTTCCTATTTTTATGAACATATTCAATAGGATCTTCAATACATATAGTATACTCATTATTTTTAGTATTCATTTCCTGAATTAAAGAGGCAAGAGTTGTAGACTTCCCAGATCCAGTAACCCCAGTAACAAGAACAAGTCCCTTAGATAGAGAAATTATATCTCTCCAGGTTTGTCCATCTGGAAATCCAATATATTCAACTTCTCTTATTTTATATGGAATAACTCTAAATGTCGCAAATAGTCTATTTTTTTCCATTCCAACATTGACTCTAAATCTTGCATCCGAGATTTTTTCAGATTCATAAGAAAAATCAATTTCATGGGTTTTTTCAAAAATATCTTTCTTTTTTCCTATCAAGGGATATAAGATAGCATCCAAGTCTTGTTTAGTCAATATAGGGCTATTATCAGTTCTCCTAATATCAGAACCAATTCTGAATAAGAAGGGTTCACCAGCATTTAGATGTAAATCTGATGCATTACTTTCTATCGCTAAATTTAGCACATCATCTAAAGTCTCAGAACTAATAGTATAATCTTTTTCCACGCTACTCATAGATTTATCAGCACGACTTCCTCTTTTAATCTTTATTGTGTTAAAATATTATATTATCTCTCTCAAAATCACAAATCTCTTGCTTGAAGGGTTCGCCTTCCGTTTGCCTTAGCCCTTAAGGATGCTTCTTTTAAGATAATTTTAACCTTCTCGTTCAATGCTTCAGGAACTTCGCCAGAAACATTAAGTTCTGGAACAGCATCCTTAATTTTGCTCTTTACAATTAAATCTACCATTTACATAACCTCCTTTTCACTTTCTTTTTTTCTCTCAGGTTTCATAAAAGGAAAGAGGATAACATCTCTGATAGAAGATGAATTTGTTAATAGCATTACTAATCTATCAACCCCAAGTCCAAGACCAGAAGTCGGAGGCATGCCTGTTTCTAAAGCATTTAGAAAATCTTCATCATGGGGAGAAGCTTCAGCATCGCCTCTTTTTATCAATCTTGCTTGTTCTTCAAATATTTCTTTCAGGAGAAGAGGGTCATTTAATTCAGAATAATTATTTCCCATCTCCCAGCCGTTAATTATCGGCTCAAAGCGCTCTGCTATGTTTTTATCTGATTTCTTCCTCTTTGCTAAGGGCGAAGTTTCAGCAGGATAATCATATATAATAGTTGGCTGGATTAAATTAGGCTGCACAAGCTCAGAAAATATCTCATCTATGCCAGTGCCTCTAGTAAATATTCCTTTAAGTTTTATCTTCTTCTCAGCAATAAACTCTTCTAATTCTGAGTCAGTCATCTTATCAATATCAATCTTAGCATATTTTTTTATTGCATCAAACATAGACATTCTTTTCCATGGCTTTTTCAGCTCAATTTCTTTTCCTTGATAATCTATTTTTGTTTTTCCTAAAGCTTTTTTAGCAGTATATTCTACCATTTCTTCAAATAAATCCATGTTTGACTCATAATCAACATATGCCCACATAGTTTCAAGCATGGTGAATTCAGGATTATGCGTTGCATCAATGCCTTCATTTCTGAAAATTCTGTTCATTTCATAAACTTTTTCAAAACCTCCAACAATCAATCTCTTAAGATAGAGCTCTTTTGAAATTGCCATGTAGACTTTCATTTTTAAGCTGTTCAGTTCGCTTGTAAATGGTCTAGCAGCTCCTCCTCCATATAATGGCTGAAGCATTGGGGTATCAACCTCCATAAATCCCTTATTGTCTAGAAATTCCCTTAGAACTCTAATAATCTCGGTTCTTTTTTTAAATACTTCTCTTGCTTCTTTATTCATAAAAAGATCTACATACCTTTTACGATAACGCTCCTCTTTATCCTGCAAACCATGCCATTTTTCAGGCAGAGGTAAGAGAGATTTAGAAAGCAATTCAATATTTCTGACAAGAATTGAAAGCTCCCCCCTTTTTGTCCTGAACAAATTTCCTTCAACTCCTATAAAGTCTCCAGCATCAATATACTTCTTAACAAAATGTATTTTATCTTCTGGGGTTTCTCCCTCTTGTATAACTATTTGGATGCTTCCAGATTCATCATTTACCACGCCGAATATTATCTTGCCCAGGTCTCGCAAAACCATTAATCTGCCTGCAATTTTAGCTTTGTCTTTAGATTTTTTTTCCGGCTTTAACTTAGAATATTTTTCCTGCAGTTCAAGAGCATTATTTTTTTTGTCAAAATTATGAGGGTAAGAGCTTATTCCTTGCATCTCAAGTTCTTTTATTTTTCTTAGTCTTTCTTTTCTTATTTCATCCTGTCTTGCCATATTCAAATAAGAAAAAAAGGATTTATATAGTTTCCCAGAAAAGTATATTAACTTATTATATAGATAAGTATATGAGGGCTTCTTTGGAAAGGTTATTTAATGAATACAGAAAGGAAATTCTAATTGCTGGAATTGATAAGCATCCTGATAGAGTCGCTCTTAGTGCTTATATCCCTCTAAATATGGCCAAGAGATATTTAGTCATTACAGAAAGAGAAATATTAAGTGCGAAAGAATTTTGGATGGATTTAGAATTTTACAAAGGAATACGCACTTTATCTAAAGAACAAGGTGCTGAAAGAAACGTGCATTCTATATTACCATTTTTGAAGAATGTGAGAGGAACTATAACGCACTTACCAAAAAACTCCATACCAAAATATAATCAAGAAATGTTCTTGTTGTCTGTTGAAGAACTTTAAAACCTGAGTATCTTAAAATCCTTGAAGTCTTGCAAGTGTTCTGGCTGCTCTTCCACTTGCCTTATAGTTGCGTATTTAGGACCTTGCTTGCAGATGGTTCGCATGACCTCAACATCATCATGCTGGCCCTCGAGAAAAATTTCAGCCCTGCCATCTTCTGTCATACGAATAAAACCCCTTATATCATTTGCATCTGCATTTTCTTTAATAAAGGTTTTGAAAAATAGACTTTGCACTGTTCCTGTCAAAAAGATGCGCATTGCTTTTTTCATGTCCTTATTTTGAGAAAGAGATTAATATATTTTACTATCTAATCATTTCTTGAGGTGGAATTTCTTTAGTTTTCTTAACTGGCTTTTCTTTAAGATTTTCCTGAATAAGACGAAGATGTGCTATGGCTCTTCCTTCTTTACCTAAAAGCTTAGAGGCTTGCATGTCTATCTCAAGAGGAATGCCTGCTAAGATGAATCCTTTTTCTGAAGCATCAATTATGGCAAATTCAGGCATCTTGCACTTGATAATATCATGTACTGCATATTTTGCGGGCCAATTGCGTATTTTATTTTTCCATGGAGAAAACAAGCCTTTATAATGCGATGCTGGAAAAGCTCCGAGCATATTTGCTAAAGTACCATTCATTTCAGTATCTGAATCTTCTGCGAGCTTGGGAAGAGAGATGGTGAAACTTTCCAGCAGAATTTTAGGATAGAAAATGCTATCAAACTTGAGGAATTCTCCATCTTTGATTTCCTCTACTTCTCCATAGTTAAGGTCAATAAGCCCTACACCGTATTTTTCTGCAAGTTTTTTATAGCCATTTAGTTCGAACATTTCCATAGTACCTATGCCATCAGAACCCTCTGCAATAAATATTTGGGTATCAGGAACCTTATGCTGCATACAGAATTGCAGGATTGCATCAACAAAATCTGCTGGCGTAATAGGAGATTCAGTATTTCTTAGAGAAGGTTTAAGCACTATTTTGGGGTGCTTTTGAAGCTCTTTATCAAATTTTATTACTTCCAATAGCTTAGGAATAGTTTCTTGATATGACTTGAATTTTATGGATACTCCTCTTGCCATGAGGGGAGCATAGAGCATGAGCTTTTAAAGATTATTGTTCTAAAAGTTATTTCATTATTACTTAGTTTGCCACGTAAACTATTAAAAGAGAGCTCTCATAATGGAAAGATGGCGCTTCAGTTTTCTCTGCAACAGATAGTCATGCTTTCATTAAGTCTTCTGGCTCTTGTGCTTGGTATTGCTCTTCTTGTACAAGTTAGTACGCTTAAAAATGTGCTCGTCAGTATTCCTGGATTTGAAGAGCAAGGAAGCGCTCTTTTCTCGGTTATTGTTGAACCCAGGCAATCTTCGACAGGAACTTGGTATTTTGTCAGCGCTAAAATAAGAGGCAGAGTTGAACCACAGCATATTTTAGTTGATGTGCAAAATAATCAGTATTCTAATACAATTGATTTGTTTGATGACGGTGAACATTTTGATGGAATAGAAAGTGATGGGACATATGGAGGATATTTTGATTCCTCTGGCAAACCAATTGGAGAATACAATGTCAGCTTCAATGAAAAACAGCTTACTTCTTTTTTAGTTTATCAACCTAGATGTGAACCTTTAATAGGGAAGTCACTGGAGGAAAACATAAACTTTGTCCTTATACCTTCAGGATATGAAAATTATGATGAATTTAAAACTGATGCCAATGCATTGCTTACTGGGCGTAATTCGCTTCTTAGTGTTGAACCTTTTATTTCTCAGAAACAAAAATTTTCTTTCAGCTTGGTTAATGCTTCACAGAATATAGAATGTAAAGAGCAATGCTTTGGAGAGGGCAGTACTATATTGTGCTGTGATAATTCTATGGTCATAGATGAAGCTTCCCAGTGCCATTATGATCAGATTATTGTATTGCATGATAGCGAAACACTGTGCGGTTCTACATCCTCCTATGCTAAAGTGTGCGCGAAAAATGAGCTTTCTAAGCTTATTCTTATGCATGAGGTAGGGCATAGTTTTGCTGACCTTGCAGATGAGTATACATATAGCAGCAATGCCCCTGAAGAACAAGAGAAAGCAAATTGTGCACAGGCAGAATGCAAAAAATGGGATAATATAACTGATGGCTGTTATCAGGGCTGCAGCTCCTCTTCGTTGTATAGGTCAGTTGAAGAAAATTCTATTATGTATACTTACAAACCAATTTTTAATGAAGTAAGCAAGAGGCAAATAGAAAATATAATTTCTAGATATAAAATTAGGGAAAGTGCAGGTGAAAAGGAAACTTTTTCATCCAGTTTTGTAGTGCCTTTATCTTATGAGCAGGGAGCTGTAAACTTTGGTGCAGTTTACAAAAAACCATTGGCTCCGCCTAAAGAAGTAAAGGATTCTCCTTATCAGGCAGTAATTACGAATGCGAAAGGGAATGTTTTATTTCAAACACCAGTAATATTGCCTATAGAATTATTACCATTACCAAACACTGCTGACATTCCTAAAACTTTAGAATCTTTCAATCATTCAATACTCTTGCCTTATTATGTTTCTGCAGCTAAACTTACTCTATTTAGAAATAATAGAGAAATTGCTACAACGTCATTGGCAGTATTATCAGAGCTTTGCGGCAATCAGCTCTGTGATAGCGGAGAAAATCATCTTACATGCGCAGTTGACTGCTCCTTAGAAAAAGATAATCTTTGTGAATCCAGTACATGTGATCCAGATTGTCCAAGCCAAAAAAACTGCGTGCGGAAAAGAGCATGGCTGAAAGGAAGTGCAGTTTTATTAATGGCTGGAGCGCTAATTACCATTATATTTATTATTATAAGAATGAAGCATAACAGATAATTATTTTTTAATAATTAGTATCGTATACAATAACGCGTGCAATGTGGTTGTCTTCATCTGGTCTTGAAATTTTCTTTGTTGATTTGTAAAATGTGTCTTGAACGCTATAAATTCTAATTTGCTTACCCAATTCTTGCCTAACTTTATCATCTAAAGCTTTAAATGCAGAGGAGTATCCATCACCTAATCCTACCACAAAAGTTCTGACTTCCATTAAAATATAGAAAAGTATAGATATTTAAGTTTTATTCTTTCTCTGGATGCAGTATAGCTTCTTTAATTTCTTGTTTTTGAGCATCTTCCTGCCTGTCAATTTCATTCTGCACCACTGCTAAAGTTTGCGAAGCAAAATAGATTCTTCTGCCGATAGCAACTGGCTCGCACATCTTCTTCAATCTTTTCAATTCTTTAAGAGGAAGCCCTTTGTGATCCCCAAGAATAAAAATCGGGTTATCTTTAATCTGAACACCTCTTATATCCTCGCCCTTCGGTTCTAATAGATATATATTCCTTCCATTTTTATGCATCTCTTTAACAATTTCTAAAAATCCTCTTTTTTCAATCCAGAATCCGGGAAATACTTCTCTCCTTTCACCTTCACGATATTTGTAAAGCATTTTCTTGAGTATATCAGAAATATTTTTCTTTGCCAGATAAATCTTATCATCGCCTGTTTTGCCTTCAGTAACTGGCTGTAATTGGAGATGTTTGGGAGGGTCCGGTACCCCAGCAAAGCATAAATGCAGTTTGACATCTGTTCTTATTTTATGGCTGAGAAAGAAGGAGACTATTACAGTATGCACTGCTATATCAATGCGTCCTGACCTCTGTAAATCTTCAGTGATATAATTGCCTGCAGTAGGGGCTGTTCTGGAATAATAGATAAATTCTCTCATGCATTAGGGAATAAAGATGGGCTTTTAAGTGTTGTCTTTATTTTTTTCTATAAGAAATCTGATAAGGCGTATCGTAAGCTAATTTTGATATTTTTTGATACTTATAATTTCCAACACAGCTAAGAGTATCTTCTAATAACTTAAGAGCATGAATAGAAATTCTGCTCGCAAGAATACTCGCTGCTTCTTTTGCTCTTTTATCTTGTTCTTCTTTAAATTCCATTCTGTACTAGAGATAACATATTTTATATAGTTTACTAAATTCTATCCTCTGTAGAAAGTAAAACTACATAATTAAGATTAATCACCTTTTCAGTATTG
>CAYIDE010000034.1:0-9489 GCA_964362065.1 Candidatus Woesearchaeota archaeon
AACTCCACCATAGAGATGTTGCATATGATCATTGATGCAGTAAGTGCATGAATATGGGCATCCTCTTGAAGTCTCAAATTTGCCCATGTCACTTATATGTCTCGAATCAAACAAATCATAATCTGGAAATGGTAATTTGTCAAGGTCCTGCATTAATGGTCTTACAGGGTTCCTAAAAATCTTACCATTCTTCTTAGCCCATATATTCTTGATGTCAGTAGTATCAGCATCTGCTTCTAGCGCCTTAACCAAGTCTGAAATTGCTTCTTCCCCCTCCCCAACACATATGTAGTCAATAACATCACTGCTTATCACTTCCTCAGGCGAAACAGTAGGGTGCTGTCCGCCTACAATAACGGGAATTTTGTTTGTGTTTACAGCTTTAAGCAGTTTTACCATGAAATCAAATTCAAGACTTCTGCAGCCAACCAGTAATAGGTCTGGCTTAAAATCTTTTATTTTTTCCTTTAATTTAGAAGCAATATCTTCAAAAGACTCATCAATAATAAAGGTTGTGTCAAACAAAGCAACGTTATGGCCTTGTTCCTTCAAAACAGAAGAGATAGAAGCTAGTCCCATCTGTACTTGGCGCTGGCCATTGATATTTGGATATATTAATAATATATTCACGGTTAATGCCGAAGTAGGGTATATCATTTAAATACCTTTCGATTGCCAAAGAGGTACAGTCAACTTAAGAAATATAAACCTTCTTTGTAATGCAACATAGCATTTAAACAAAGGAGGCGATATATATGTCATAAAGTAGCATAGAACATGTATGCAGAACTTTAAATATTTTTGTGCGAGAAAGGAAGATTAGCATTAAGGATAGGATAAATTACTGCGTCCAAATATGGGCAGGAACTTCCCAAGGGAGCATGGTAAAGATGTTGTTTGCACAAGAAATTAGAATAACAATACAAGCAGTAAGCAAATGTATGCTTAAATGGCAAGAAGTAATAGAGTTTATACAAACAGCGCCTAAGAAAACGTGAAACCCAACCGCTCCCGCACCCTATATCTATTATTTTCTTTTTCTCCTCAAGGTATGGTAAAATCTGTTTTACTATATTCCTTGCTTTTATTTGTTAATGTTTAACCTGTAAGTATTTTATCATTTTGAATAATACTTCGTCTTCTCTTTTTTTCTTTGTTGGTAGCTAACATACCAGTCTTTCCTTGTCCATTCTTCAAGTTCTTCTTTTTAGTTTTGATTTCTTTGATTTCATTTTTTATTAATTGGGGAATAATCGCATTTAATAATCTATTGTTATTTTGGTTGATGTCATGAAGTTGAATAAGTTTCGAGAAATAATCTGCAAAACATTTATAAATTTACATTTTTCCCGAGACAAGCTAAAGCAAAACAGATTTTGTCTAATACAGAAATGAAATACCTAAAATATATGATTAAAGGGCTTAACCCCGAGAATTTATATTACATTTCATATATATCAGTAAAAGATACTCTAAAAAAACATTATCCCGCTTATTCCAATGAAGTGCATATCAAAGCTGCAATAGAATGGCTTAGTATGGCGCAAAAGCAGAATAATGATATGGGTGTTAGTGCACTTTTTTCTCTGTTTGATGGATGGGCCCCCTCATATGTGGAGACTACTGGCTATATAATACCAACATTCTTTAATTATGCAAGCATTTCAAAAAACTATGGTTACAAAGAAAAGGCAGTACAAATGGCAGATTTTGAACTTAGAAGCCAGCTTCCATCAGGTGCTTTTCCAAGCGGTGCGAATAAAAATATTCCGATAGTCTTTAATACTGGTCAAGTGATTTTTGGATTGTGCAGGGCCTATGAGGAAACAAAAGAAGAGAAATACATAAAAGCAGCTAAGAAATCAGCTGACTGGCTATTGTCAGTTATTGATAAAGATGGATGCTGGAGCAGGCACGAGTACTTAAATCACATTCATACTTACAATACAAGAACCGCATGGGCTCTTTTGTATGCGCATAAAATAAGCGGTAATGATGCTTATAAAAGGGCAGCCGAAAAAAATATTGAATGGGCTTTAACACAGCAATTGGAAAATGGATGGCTACAAAATACTGGATTTTATCCGCAACAAGAGCCTTTGGTCCACACAATTGCATATTCCATCCAAGGCATATTAGAGATAGCAATTTATTTAAGAAAAAAGAGATATCTTGAGGCTGCAGTCAAGGCTGCAACTCCGCTAATGAAAGTCCAAAGGCCTGACGGCTCGCTTCCAGGCAGCTTCAACAAAGAATGGAAAAGCAGCGTAAAATGGTCGTGTTTGACAGGGAACTCGCAGATGTCAATAATATGGCAGAAGCTTTTCCTGGTGACCAAGCAAAAAGAATTCTCGGATGCTGCAAGAAAAAGCAATGAATACATGAAAACAGTGCAAAGCCTAACTTCTTTAAACCCTGGGATAAGGGGTGGAATTCCAGGAGCTTTTCCTGTATATGGATGGTATGCCCCTTTCTGCTTCCCGAATTGGGCTGCAAAGTTCTTTGTGGATGCCCTGATGCTTGAAATGTATTCTGAAATGCATGCCAAGATTATGTAAAAAGGCAAAAAAATATTTCAAAATTTCCATCATCTAATCGCTTTGGAAGAATTTTCTTTCAATAAACTCGTTCAAATTCTTCAAAATCTTCGGCTCGTTTTTCAAAAAGAAACAGCTAATCTTGTTGAATATACTGAAAATTTTCGGTTCGTTCTTCAGGAAGAAAAAAACATCCTTGTCCAGCAGTTTTTGCCCTTCCTTGAATAAAACATTAGCATCCACCATTGATATTGTGCCATGACCTAGCTTAACCTCTTTCAGCAGTTTTTTCTCAATAAGATATTTTTCAAGGTTTGACAATTGTGTAAAAAAAACGACATACTTGACATAAAAAGTAAATTCATCTTCATATTCCTTATCGCTGTCGATTATTTTGCCCCTGATTTTTTTCATATACCTGTAAGGCACTCCATGCATTTGCTCAATGTGGTGAACATACGTACAGGATTGGAACGGCGCACCAAAAAAAACTATTTTGCCATCTAATTTGTGGAGCTTTCCAAAGATTGAAGCATTATCAAATGTATCTTTTCCTATTTTTAACAATTCGCTCTTATGCTTGCCCCATATTGCCACTGAGTGATTAGGGTGAACTGTCCTGCTGACATCCGGCTGTTTTCTGAAGTATTCTGTGAGGGTGCCTACCTTTGATTTTGAGTTTGTTTTGTCATACGGTTCATTTTTTAAGAAGCTGTAAGTAAACGTCGGAAGTATTATTGTTCCATTGTCTCCAACACTTTCTTTAAGAGAATTTATTAAAGTTTTTAGAAGAAATTCTGTATCAAAAGTTGATAGCTTTCCAAATGCAGAAACGCTGGAATGCACAAAAATTGTATCCCCCTTTTTAATGTCAACATTTTTCAATGCATTAATGAAATCAGGATAATACAATTCCTTCCCATCAAGCTTATATAAAGATTGCTTCTGTTTCATTTTTGATTTGATAATATTTTTAGTAGTTATTTTTTGTTTATTGAAATTATATGTTAAATAACCACAAAATTCTTGATTTACATTATTTGGCAGCCATCAACTCCTATTACCTGCCCGCTTACATAATCGCTTAAGCCAGAACTCAGGAATAGAATTACCCTGCCTACATCCTCAGGTGTTCCCGGACGCTTGAGGGAAATGTTGTTGAGCAAAATTTGTTTTATTTTTTCATCTATGCTTTTTGTCATGTCTGTATCAATAAAACCAGGGGCTACTGCATTAACTGTTATCCCAAAGCTTCCAAGCTCCTTAGCAGCAGATGTTGTCATGGCAATAACTGCGGCTTTTGTTGCAGCATATACGCTGGATGCGCTGTCCCCGTATCTGCCGACTATTGATGCGACATTTATGATCTTTCCCTCCTTCTGCCTTATCATAATTTTAGCAGCCTGCTGCATGCAGTAGAATACGCCTTTTATGTTGGTGTCTATCAATTCCTGCAGGTCTTTGGAGCTTGTCATAAGAATGAGGCTTCTTTTTAGAATTCCTGCACTATTTACTAAAACATCCAATCTTCCAAACTTCTCTCTTGCTGCATTGAACATTTCTTTGACTTCCTTCTCGTCTGCAACATTTGCCTTTATTTTGATTGCATCATAACCCTTTTCACTTATTGCAGAGACTACTTCCTCTGCTTCCTTTTCACTGTGGTTGTAATTGACCACTACTTTGGCTCCATTGTCAGCTGCAAGTAGAGCTGTAGCTCTTCCTATACCTCTGCTTGCGCCAGTTATCAGCATTACCTTACCATTAAGCATGTTCATCACCCTGTTATTTGTTTTTAAGAATTGTCCATCTCACAAGCCTATTTAATATTAAGATACCGTCCCATGGCAAATCAAAATCGTGGATTTTTCCAGGTATAACAATTCTGTCCACACCTTTGTAAGTGGCATTCCTTGCAAAATTCCTTTTTTTCTCTGAATTCAAAATACAAACACTCACAGCCTGAACTTTACGCGTTAGTAACTCAAGTACTTTATTAATATTATCGATTTCTTTGATGAAGATGCATCTTCCCTGGACTGGTTCTTCAAGGTCTATATTGCTATTAAGAAGAATAGTCCATCTCATATCAGCTGGTTTCAGAACATCTTTATCGTCTTCTAATAAATATAACCCTCTTATATTGATTATTTTTGCAGCTGTTTCTTGTGGCAGCTCCTGTTTCATGAGCCTGTCTGGAAGTTTTCTAAAGTAAAACTCAATCTTTTTAGCAATTTCTTTTATTGTGTACTTGCTTTTTTCGAAAAAGAAAACATGAGGAGAGGAGCATGCCATCTGGTTAAAAATTGCAACATCAAAAACAGAATTCTCCAGTGCCTTGTCAAAATATTCGCTTTCTATGAATTCCCTGTCAAATACGCCAAAAGAATATTTTGGACCAAAGGATATTATCTGGCAATGTTCTTTCTGCTGCAAGGCTGTAATAGCCTTGACTGCCTCTGAGCCTCCCCAGATAATTTTGCAGTCCGCAATCAGGGAGAAACCTTTGCTCATTTCATGATTACTGCCATCGAAAGTCACTATGGAGATTGACTTTACAATTTCATTCCCAAAATAAGTATGCCCTTCGAAATCGACTTCCATATCATTCAGGCTTTTCAGGATGGACAATGTCAATGCTGCATTTTCATCCGGCACTTTGACAACGCTTCCGTTTTTTGATAAGATAGACTGTACCAAGGAAAAAAAAGCTAGTGTGGGGACATTGCTGGCAATCCAATGGCAGACTATTCCCAAAGGCTGGGCACATAACTCAAAATTATTTTCAGTTCCCTTGAAGTTTTCAAAATAAGACTGGTCTAAATAATTTAACCTGCAGATTCTCTTTAAGTTATCTTTACTTAGCCATAATGAAAGGTAGCTAACACTTTCTATTGCATTAATAGCTTTATCTTGTATTATTTTTCTTCTTAATTTATTTAAAAATTCAATTATTAAATCTATTTTTAAATTGTACAATCTTTTTCTATTTTCATTCACGATTTCTGAAATTTTGCCAAAGTTATTGAAGTGCTGTTCCTTGAATTCTCCATCCAAAAGATAGCATTTTATCATACTTGCTCCCTAAAGGTGTCGCCGCAGCCCCTTAATTCCGCATTTTCCATCCTTGATTTGAATCCAAAATATCTTCCTTTCCTGCCACAGGGACAATCGTCAATACCAATAATGTATCCTAAATCTTCTGTCAGTACAGCCTGACAATAATAACTATCTGATAAAATACTCATGACTTCTATGAGTCCAGTTTCATTTATACTGCACGGCTCAAGCGTTTGAACATTCCTTATTACTATTTGAGAAAAGTTTGGAACGTGCTTACGCCCATATTCACAATCAACAAAGATTGTTCCAGTTTGCTCTGCCATTCCGTAGAAATCATAAACATTTTTCTTATCAGTGTTGAATATATTTGAAATCTCCTCTGAAAGTTTCTCCTTTGAAACCTGCTCTTCTTTTAAGTTTTTCCATCCGCCGCTGTGGAATATTTTTACATCCTTGAAATTAAATTCGATGTTTTTGCCAATGATTTGCTTGTAAAAAATTGACCATATTATATAGGTAAATCCGAAAACATATGCTTCCTCATCTTTGTAATTTTTCAGCAAGTCATAAATAACTGGCAAGTTTAAAGTTAACTTGCCATTTTCTTCTTTTAATAAATAAAACGATTTTTTAGAATAAAGGCTCAAGCCTCTTACTCCTGCTGTCCTTGCAGAAAGCTCATGCTGCATGCTGTTTATACCTTCATGATCTATTATAAGAAACAATCTTCTCTTTTGCCCAAGATAATCAGCTAGTATTGACGTGAGAGATTTTGTTTGGTTGATTGCGGTGCTTTTGTTTAGAGGAACTATGCTCAGCATGCCAGATGTTGTTCCGCTTGATTTCAATATCTTTACTATAGATTCCTTTGGACAAGTTGACAAATCAAAATATTTGAACATCTGCACTGGCAGTGATGGAACGTCCTCAATAGTTTGGATTTTATCTATGTCAATATTTTGTTTTTCAAAAAAATTTCTTATAAACCTATTATGTTTTATTGCAGTAACAAGCTGTTCCTTTATAATTTTTAAAAGAATTTTATTCTTTTCTTCGTCCTTTAATGAATATTGCTTTAATTTTAAAATTATATCTAGAGAGGGATAATTCATTTTATTAAAATTAAATCTGAGGAAAGATAATTAATTCCACCAGAATTATGTCTTTGATTCGTATTTGATGTCAACATCTCTTTTATTTTGTTCCTGTCTGTCTTACCTGAAGAATTTAATGGAATTTTTTCGATAAATACTATATTTCTTGGAACCTTATAAGAAGGAAGGACGCTGTTGCAATGTAAGATTATCTTAGCCTTTAATTCCCTAGTCGGCTCTTTTACTTCTACCACAGCTATCACAGCTTCGCCCATTATGTCATCTGGAACCCCGATTACAGCGCAATTCAAGACATCATCAAGAGAAACAACAACATCTTCGATCTCAAAAGGTGATATTCTAAAACCAGCTGATTTGATAATGTTGCTTAATCTTCCTACTATGTAAATAAAACCATCTTCATCGATAGTAGCCAAATCCCCTGTATAATACCAACCATTCTTTAGAACCTTGCTTGTAGCTTCAAGGTCTTTATAATAACCCTTTGTTATATTATCACCTGAGGCTACAATTTCCCCTACTTCGTTTGGCTTTATTGGTTTGTCATTTGCGTCACGAACTTCAAGCTTTACTCCAGAGATTCCTTTGCCTATCGACCCAAGTCTTTCCTTTACTAGATGTGGTGGCAAGTACGACAATCTTGAAGTCGCTTCTGTTGCACCGTACATCACGAAAAATAATTTTTGAGGAAATGAGTCCACTATCTTAAGAATGAAATGATTTGCAAGCTTTCCTCCAGCTTGCGCAAGGTACCTAAGGCTTGGAAAGTCCTGCTCTAAAAAATTAGTCTTATTTATGAGAATTTGGTATGTAGATGGAACTCCGGCAAAGCCCGTGCAATTGTATTGCTTAATTTCCTTTATAACAGAACCTAAGAATATGCTGTCATTCAGCACAATGCTGCCACCTACTCTTATGTGTGTACGCAAAAGCGACAAGCCATAGCAATAAAAAAATGGCAAAACCACTTTAATCCTGTCATTTTCAGTAAGGGCTTGGTATTCTAGTATTGATTCTGTATTTGCCCTTATGTTTTTATGCGTAAGCATAACTCCTTTTTTCTCCCCAGTGCTACCAGAAGTAAATATGATTTCTGCCACATCATCATCTTTCGTTTCGATTCTAAATTCATTTTTTCTCTCGGGTAAATTTTCCAATATAGTTTCTGTGAAGATTTTTTTATTTGAATTCAGCTTTCCTTTAAACTTGTCTTGAACAAAAAAGATGCTTATTGAACATTTTTCTAGAATATTTTTCAAGTCATTTTCCAATATTCTTGTGTCCAATAATATGACAACATTGCCGCTTTTCATGATTGACAAATAGCTGATTATGAAAAATACATTGTTTTCTGACAACAGCATAATTTCTTTTCCAGTGCCAAAATTATTATATAGATGGAATGCCAGCTTATTTACTTTGTCTAGAAGCTCTTTATAAGAAATAGTTTCTTTGGTACCAACTACAAAATCCTTATTAAGTTTATTACACTTTTCCAATAAATAATCAATTACGTTCATATTATTCTTTTCTGCCTAAATATTTTTCCATTATCTCCTTAATTTTTTTAAAAGACTCCATGGCAATAACATCGTCCATTTCAATATCTATATTAAATTCTTCTTCTAATTTAGCGATAAATTCCAGATGTTTTAGCGAGTCCCAAGCTTCAAATGAATTATAAGATGTGTTATCACTAACATCTGATTCCGAAACACCTAATACATTACAAAAAATTTGTTTAATTTTTATTGAGTCTTTATCTGTCATTACTATCAACTTTCATAACAATAGCAAATGCTAATGCTTTATCATTACAATGTGATAAGCTAATCACAATTTGCAGTTTATTAAGATTCTTATTGTTGAATTTTACCTTTGGAACGCCATCATTATTATTAAATATTTCTATGTCCCTATAATCCAAATTTGACTTGCTGATACTGCTTAATGCCTTAATAATTGCTTCTTTACCGCAATACCTAGCAGCCAGGTGAGGTGCTATGTCTTCCTTTGAAAAACAATAATTCAGTTCGTTTTTGGTGAAAATTCTGTTCAAAAATGAATTATTAGTGCGATTTAGTTTTCTAAACCTGTCTATAGATTCTATGTCAGCTCCAATTGCGTAATTTTTAATTTCCATTTATGAAAACCTCCCATTTCTTTGTATCCAACAGGGCAATTGCGACATGTATTTATCCGTACGCTACAGTACACTATTGCAAGTCGCAGCAAGGCATTACTCAATCATAGTCTCGTCTGTTTAAAGCCGTGGCAATATCAAGTAGCCCTTCATGCCTTATGGATTTGCAAAGCTTGGTACTTTAAGTTATCCTTCAGCATAACATAAATGTAAGTCAGCATCTTTCTTGCTGTTGCAACAATAGCTATGCTATGTCCTTTGCCTCTCTTTAATCGTTAATAGAATTTTACTAATTTGCTGTCATTTCTAACAGTATCATTAGCGCATTCTACCATTATCTATCTAAGATATTTATCTCCTTGCTTTGTAATAAGACCGGTTTTTGATATCAAACCATACTGATATGCTGGTGGGTTAAGCCCAGCAAAGCTTACCAGCTTTTCCTTTGACTCAAATCTTCTTATATCACCTATCTCTGATGCTATCATCAGAGCTGAATATTAATAATCGATACCAGGCATACTTGTAAGCAGCTTCGCTTGAGGGTTTGCCTCAGCAGCTTCCTCGATGCGCTCTTGTGTCTTGCTTATTATCTGATTAAACTCTTCAAGCATTTCTACATAATGGTCAA
>CAYIDE010000035.1:0-9168 GCA_964362065.1 Candidatus Woesearchaeota archaeon
ATTAACGATCGCGCTATTGTTCAGTATTTGTATGTCTTTAGTGAAATTATTCCCAGAGCCATTCACTGCCTGCAAGAACCTTATTTCTCCAAACCTGCTATCTTTTACATAAACAATACTTCCAGTTCCTGTGAATGTGTAATTGCCTATGTGAGGCATGTCTATGAGATATGTGCCATTTAAAGCGGCAGTTGAAAAACTAATGTCTCTAGAATTGCCATTAGTGCCTAAAATAGTTATATTTTCAAGTGCATTATCAGAAGAAGTCGCTCCTATTAAAACAATCGCATGCTGCACACTATTCGAAATGTTTCCACTTGTGAAATTATTGCCTGTACTAGAAGAAATATAAATATTATTAATATTTGCTCTTGCTGTTATATTTCTTATCACATTATTATTGGAAGAAGATATTGTTATTCCTTCAGAATCTACATTGCTATTTACAATAATATCAGTAATATTATTATTGTTTGATCCTGATGTAAGTTCAATACCTCTATAATTAGCATTTGCTGTGACATTAATAATGAGAGAATTGTCAACATTTGAGAAGAATATGCCTGCTCCTTGATCAGGCCCAACAGCACCAATGTTTCCAAATTCACTTATGTTTCTAAAGTTCTTTATAGTTATGTTTATCCTATTAGTTGCTGTAATACCAAAATCTTCTGCATCCGAGGCATCTCCATCAATAATATATCCAGCTCCATTCAAGGTGATATTGTCTGCAGTAATAGTAAAGCAGCTTCCAACTATATTATTAATATTCTGTGTAAGTGTATAAGTTATATTAGCCTGGCTTAAAGTCTTGCATGAACTTACTTGTGAATTCAAAAAGCTGAATGTTACATTAGTCGTATCATTCCTGTTCCCTGCACTATCATTTGCATATACTTTGAAATTGTATGAGCCATCTGAAATACTGCCATTGCTTGCATTATAATTCCTATTGTCAGTACTGCTCATAGTTATATTTGTTACACCAGAATTCAAACTATATTGCACAATTCCCCCATCTTCATCTAAGGAAACATTAAAATTAAGAGGCGTGCTTGTATATGTTGTATTTGCAGGAAAATTAATTGTCACGACAGGCGATGCTCCTGAATCAACTGTTACAACTCGCTCTGCAGTACTATTTCTATTGCCGGCTGTATCAACAGCATGAGCAGTAAACCTATGTGCATTATTAGAAAGGCTTGTATAATTATTGCTGTATTGATTTGCTGTTGCATTGTAAAGAGCAGAAATTTCAGTTGAATTTAATGAACGATTGAAAATAAGAACTTCATCAATGCTTCCATTCATTAACTGAATATTACTGCCAATGCTTCCAATATCAAGAGCATTAGTATTTGTCATGGTTCCTGTTTTAGTTATTGTCCCGCATCCGTTAGATGTACCATTCAAATAATGACAAACGCTGCTAGTATTAGATGTGAAAACGACATGTGACCATATACCTAATGCAGAAATTGCATTAGTAGATGTAAATTGTTCATTTAATCCAGTTCCATTATACAATATTACTGAAAGCTTTCTCCCAGTATCCATTCTCCAATACCAATACCTGCCTCCGTCCCATTTACCTGCAATTCCCGATTCAGTATTTCTATGAGGATATACCCAAGCCGAGATAGTAAAGGGAGTTGTGAAATTGAAATTAAACAAAGCATTATGCGGTACCCTTACATAATCATTACTGCCATCAAAAGTATAAGACTCTCCAAAAATTCCGGAGCTGTTCTGAAAAGCACCGCTGACATTAGAAGCATTTAAACTATTCTTGCTTAAATCAGTTAATCCTCCAGAAGCATTAATATCATCCATCCTCCACCATGCAACAAGGCTTCCATCAAAGTCAACAAATGTATAATGATCTCCTCCTGCTGTGCTAGAAACATTTACATAAATCGCATTAGCGTTCTGTGAGCTTCCATTGTTCGGCGTTGGCGATACAAAAGTAACATTATCAGATGAAGTAATAGGGTCAATAATATGGTCAAACTCTACTGTCCCTCCAAGAATTTGCAAGTCAAAGGTATCCTGGCTACCTTGAAGAGCAGTCAGGAATATTTTATTATACTCGTTAGAATTAATTGGATCAAAAGTAGCAAGAGTTTCATTTTTATTATCTTCATAAACTGTAATTGTCGGGCTTCCATTAACTGTTCTTGGATATATTGTAATATCATTGATAAAGGTTAGGTTTTTTTCAAAAACAACTCTCACATAATGGCTGGAAGGAATACTCTCACTCCAATTTCCATCAAGCTCCTTAACTGAGTTATAAATGTCACTTATAAAATTCCTATTAGCATCAAGATGCTCTGCTTTGGTAATAAGGATAATTATAAATGTCTGGTTGCTTAAGTGCGGCGCAATCCACTCTATATAATCAATCTTATCATTTCCATCGCTGTCATATGCGTCAAACCTCATATAGCTATTGTTTTCCTCCCAGAAAATTTTTATACTGCCTTCCTGCCCTACAGAAAATATCTCGGGAATCGTTGTGAAAGATAATACATCAGTATAATTCAGCTCATCAGGAGCAGATATAATTACTTCTTTTCCTATGCTTATATCAGATTCAAATGCAACAGGCGCTTCAGTATAATACTCAACTAAATATTCTGTCGCATTATCCTGTAAAATTAAATTTAGATTGCCCTGGCCACTAGCTAGCGTTCCTGCTTCATTTCCTGCTGGCAAATCAGGAGAGGTTGAATTACTCTCTTCAACTGCTTTCCCTGTAATTCCTTTGAACAAATTTCTCAAGAAAGAAATAAAATTAAATTTCTTCTTTAACTCAATTTCTGCAGTAACCTCACCTGTTATAACTGCGCTTCCGCTTTCACCTGTTCCTACACCCTCGCTTTCTCCATCTGTTTGCTCTATTACTACATTAATTTCAATCTCTTCGCCCTCTTCAATCTTCTTAACTGAAATATTCTCAGCTGAAGAAGGAAGTTCAATAACTGTTTGCTCTGGCACTTCAAGAGAGACATTCTTAGCCCACTTAACTTTCTTTCCAACTACAATATTGCCTCTTGTTGTAGCGATACTTACTGCCCCAGAAGAAACCAAAATGCTGAACTCATTGCTCTCAATACTATTATTTCCTAAATATGCTGTCACTTTTCCTTTCCTTGCTCCTTTAAATCCAGAAGAAGGCGTCAACGTCAATATAGCATCTGCAATATTCCAGGTAATATTTTCAATATCTCCAATTGTATATCGCTCTGCTCCTGCAAAATACTCGCTTAGAATAATATTGGCAGAACTGTTTTGTGCAATTCTAATTAAAGGAATATCCTGCAATAAAGAAAAATTAGCGCTTACATTTTCAGGAGCCAGCAATGTCAAATTCGTCTCATTAAGTTCTGATGCATTTACGCCTTCAAGCGAAATAATCTTTTCATCAGATGCTAATTGAATGTCTTGATATTGCAAGATAAGAGTTATACGCTCGCCAGTTGCATTCAGAGCGAAAATTGCTAAATCTAAAGTCAATTTAAGTTTATAATCTCCTAAGAATTCGGATCCGAAACCTTCTTCAACAACTTCATATTCAGTTGATACTATAGCTTTACCTTCTTTAACGTCTAAATCTATTAGTTTATCTTCACTTACCTCGCCATTCACCATAACACTGCCTTCAACTATTTCTGCTGTCTGTCCCTCTTCCAAGTTATATTCAAAATCTTTTCCTTTTTCTGCATTTCCATCAACTGTATGTGCGCTCTCAATAATAATTCCTCCTGTCAAAGTACCAGATGAACTTGAAATTTCAGAACTTGATGAGCTTGAACTGTCTGAACTTGAAGATGCTTCTGATGAAGAACTTTCACTGCTTTCAGAAGAACTTGAAGAAGAATCGCTTGTTGAAGAACTTTCTTCGCTCGCTGAAGATGAAGATTCTGTGCTTCCTTCACTTTCTTTACCCTTATCTTCACTTTTAACTTTTTCTACTTCAGTATCCTTGGATTCTATATCTTCTGCATCAGCATTATCCTCCTCAATTTCTTCTCCTTTTTCTTCTTTTTCACTTTTTTCCTTATTCTTTTCACTATCGCTTCCTGTATCAATAATCTGCAATTCTTCCTCACTTTCATTTTTCTCTTCTTTTCCTTTCTCTTTTTCTTCACCCCCTATGTTTGTTATAAGAATTTGAAAATTTACTGTAGGATAACTAATTTTTTTCCCAGTAACTCCATAACCATCTCCATAACCAGATAGAGAGGTATTTTCCGCATAAAAATTTCCGCTTAGTAATTCAGCTTTAACTGATGCATCTGATAGAAAAAGCTCCTTGCTATTGCTCCCGCTTGCCAGAATTATCTTAGAATCCTGGGGAATCAGCTCACCTTCGCGAATATTAAATCTAAGTTTTCCAGAAATGAGCTCTCCATAATTATAAGATGGCTCTACTTCGGCAGTAACCTTTGAATGAGGCGTTGAATAATAATTAAGATAAAACAATAAAGCTAAACCAATAAGTAGAATTATTGTCCCACTAAGATAAAAACTCAAAGGAGAAATTCTCTTGGATTTTTGTTTCCCAACATACCTTGTCACAACCTTATTTCCAATTCGCTTATTCTCATAAAGATATGGACCATAGGTTTTACCTCTTTTTCTTGTATACTTCTTAAATACCATCTTTTTGTAGGACAACCAAAAAACTATCCCTTTTTATGAGTAAAATAGGTTTATAAGTATTTCTCTGAAGGTAAAAGATAACGCATTTAGAAAGATAATTTTATCCTTAAAAATAAGAGAGTTATCCTACAAAAATTTTAATTTATTAGTAAAATCAAAGTGAACTGTTATTTAGAAATTTATCTGGCTTTCAATGAAATAAATTTCTCATACATTCTTTCAACATTTCTATCACAAACAAAATCATGCTGTCTGAATCCTCCGCCAAAGCTTTTTGGAATATGCATCAGCTCATGAATAATTACTTTATCCTGTTCTTTTCTATTCATTCTGCTAAACCTCTCCAAAAATTCAATAGCGTAAAATGCATTTGTTTTCATAGCTAACTGCATTACTTTTCCCAGAGCATGGCATCTTGCTATAGTTCTGCGTGATGAAGAGCCATAACTGCGCAGACATATAACCCTTGCTCTATCAACATGATTCATGCCTAAAAGCGCAACAATTTCATGCATTCTTTCCTGTAAATCAAAAGCCAATTCATACTGCATTATCTCACCTCTACCCTAACAAAATAAAAGACCTTAAATATATTATGGTGTTGTTAAGTAATTGAAAAAATAAAATCTCCCTGATAATTCTTTCCCAGAAATGCAATTCTTCCTGGAGGAACACCTAAATATTTTGACAAGAGCACCCGCAATATTGACATAAAATCATCTTCCTCGCCTACTGTCAGGTAAATCAAGTACTTGCTTCCGCCATAACTTTCAATACGCTGACGCGTACTCTGGAATCTCACTTTTGCTGTGATCTCCATAAAAAGTATGGCAGAGGCATATTTATAATATTTATGAAGCTCCAAATCATTACTCTATTCCAGTCTAATCATTTAGTCAAAATTTCCAATCCATCTCCTTGCTTAAGCTTATACTCTTTACCCACTGCCTTCTTAGTTCTAATATTAACAGCCTTCACAAAATCCCTTCCAATATCTGTATGTAAGCGATAAGCAAAATCGAGAGCAGTACTGCCTTTTTTCATCAGAAAGCAATCAGGCAGAATATGTCCTTTGCTATCTGCTAATCTCGCTCCTGCAGGATATACAGCAACAAACTTAAGAATATCGAAAACTATGCTGTTCAGAATTTGCTGAACTCCTGTGCTGCCTTCTTTATTTAAGAATTTAGCTATTGAATCAAGTGCAGATTTCTGAGCTAATGTAATATTTTTCTTAATCTCAAACTCATTATTCCCAGGAACATAAGATAAAATACCTGCCTTATCTGCCTGTCTAAGTGATAACTCCCCATCAGCATAGCAAGGAATTATAGGATAAGCAAATTCCTCTTTTATACGCAAATAATTTTCACTCGCTGCAGGACAATCCATTTTATTCGCTGCAATTAACATTGGCTTAGTCAGCTTTCGCAGTTCCTGAGCAAATCTAAAAATTTCATTTTCACTCCATTGGCTCGGCTTATCAATAACAAAAGAATGTTTCAGCACAACCTCTCTCACATCCTCTTCGCTAACCTTCAACCCAGAAAATTGTTTTGCAACTGATTCTTCAAATTTTTTTCTTTGCATTTCAAGGTTTCTGGTAAAAGTACTCCAGACTTTTTTCAAAATTCCGGAATACCATAAATCTAACTCTCTCTCAATCATTCTTACATCATCTCTTGGATCGTATCCAGAACATGGCTTCCCTTCTCCATCGCTCTCCCCAGACATATCTACTACATGAATAAATGCGCCTGCAGAAGCTAAATCATTCAAAAACTCATTGCCCAGCCCTTTCCCTTCAGAAGCACCTTCAACAAGCCCAGCAACATCCATCAATTCAAAAGGTACAAATCTCCATTTTCCCTTAACATAGCCTTCTCTTGGCTCTGAAATCTTCCCAAACTCAACAGCCAAATCAGGAATCTTCACATATGCTATACCTCTGTTTGGAGCTATTGTTGCAAATGGATAATTTGCAATCAGCACATCTGCAAGCGTTGCTGCCTTAAAAAAAGTGCTCTTCCCTGAATTAGGCCTACCGACTATTCCAACTAACATTAAAAGAAATAATAATCGTTCATTTTAAGTCTTATGGTACTAGCACCCAAGCTCATTAATAACTTTTTCAATCTTCTCTCTCAAATCTCTAAAATCAGTATTGTTTAAAATATAGGCATCCGCCATCTGATAACATGCATCCGATTGTTGTCCGCTTTCATTCTCTCCAAATCCCCTGTCCCTTGAGTCAATTACTTTAACACCTTCAAATGTCTTTGGATCACTGTCCTTATTTCTTGAAATAATCCACTGCAGCCTCTGCTCAATTGGGGCATCAATTCCAATCAAGATAAAGTTTCTAATTTTCCTAAATTCCTCAACCTCTCCAGGATTCCTTATTCCTTCTATTACATAATTCTTATCTTTCTGCATTTTTACAATTACTCTTTTAGCCCAAAATTCCCTCCCATGTTTTAGTCTCATCTCGTTTCCCAAATTCTGCAAAGCCACGCGCTCAATAGGAAGTCCAAGTTTCTTTGCCTCCTCTCTGACTTCTCCTGAAAGGCTGAATCTCATAAATCCCCTCATAACAAGCATTTCACTAAGTATTGTCTTGCCAGAGGCAATTGGTCCTGTTATTCCAATAATCATGCTTTAACTAAAATAAAAAAGTATTTATAGTTTTGCACACGATAGAAGAAAACATGCAAACCCTAGAGGAAAAAGTAGAGAGGGAGAAAATAGAAAAAAAACTTCCAAAATTATTCACATCCAATAGACATTTTAAATACTGGAAATCACTCTGTTTAAGAAATAGCAAAGATATACCAAAGATAATTAGTACAGAAGAATACATAAGAAGTGGTGCCGCGAGGAAAATACACATAACTTATTCAACTTTTGATAAATTCATTAAATATGGCCTGCTGCAAATAAATAGTGCTAAATATCCGCGGAATAAGGTGATAAATAATAATTCCCTAGTAAAATGTATATGCTGGATGTACAATACTGCCCCTAAAAATGTTTTATTTCGGCGAAACCAACCGATTCAGGAATCGCAGAACTGGCAAATAGAAAAATATATCGGTGATCTCTGCAATGCTCATACAGGAACTATTTGGTTTACAAAATTTGTTAATCAGCAGCAAAAGATCGCCCAAAATACAAAACTGCCAAAGATCCGAGAATGGCAAATTATCCCTCGTTATGCTCTCACTGATTTGTTTTGTATAGATGAAAGAGAGATTATGGTGCTTTCAGAAAAACAGCTCATCCTCCCTAAAGACCTTTCTTTCAAATTCAAAAAAAGCAGCTCTTATAATATTCTGCATAATGCCGCCTTAGCTCATTTGATTGCGAACATCCATCAAGTTCCTTTCTCTGAAATATATATGCCTACTTCAGAAGATTGTTTCTTTACTAATTTCGTGGATAGGTTTATTGACCAAAAAGTTATTCCTTATATGCTAAAGCAGGAGATATTTCCTTATTTTACTTACCCTATTAGGAAAAGTTCTCAAAAAACAGGAATTTCTGAAGAAAAAATAAGAAAAGCTTTTCAAAGAGGATATCTACAAGGAGAAAGTTCTGCAAAAAATCGCCTAGAAGTCTGCGGGATTGATTTAGCCCTTTTTGCTGCAAGAGAGCCATGGAAACGACACATGAGCGGAGAAGAAGTTGCTGTGCTATTTCATGCCCCATTAAAAGAGGTTTATATGCTCAGCCTGCACAGTTCACCCGAAGGAGGATATTCTTCTCAAAATGCAATTGCAGAATTCTATGCTCAACTCATGCAGGAAGTTAGGATGCGCTTCATTAGATATTCTCACCTGCATGTCCAGAGGGAAAGCAAAATAGCACAATACTATACAAAAGCTCTTGACTATTACGGCCTTAACGATTGTAGTGAATTCTCAAAGGTTTTATCTTAATATCAAAATGAAATAATTACATAAAAAACAACCTTTAAATATCTCTCTCTTCCTATCCTTTACGATCCCGTAGCTCAGTTGGTTCAGAGCACTGCTCTTATATGAGTAAGCTTCATTAGAAGTTTATTTTCACAGCTTGTGAAAGCTAAGAAAGGCAGGGGTCCGGAGTTCAAATCTCCGCGGGATCATGCACACCTTTCTAATTGCTTTGAATAAAGCTCTCTCCAATGTAAAATCAAATTTTCAATATCCTGCAAATCTTTTTTTCTGTGCTGTTCCAGCGAAATCATTGAATTATTTTTATAATTAGCATTGTATTCATGTAAAGAACCATAAAGCTCATTCAAATAGTCTCTCTGCTGATGTGCAAGACCCAAATCTCCTAAGGTAACTCTTTCTCCTTTTTCCACACAAGTTTTCCGCTGATTCAAATGCTCTTGCTCAAGAAGTATGACTAAATAACTATCCATAATACCTTGCCTTAATTTTTGTTCCTCTTCTATCATTATCTATATTCTAAAAGATATAGAAAATTTAAGTTCATAAAGCTTTGTATAATTAA
>CAYIDE010000036.1:0-8916 GCA_964362065.1 Candidatus Woesearchaeota archaeon
CTCCAGAAGAAGATAATACAACTGATACCATTATAGTTAATTTTGAGGTAAAAAAGAGTGACGAAACTACCCAGATTATCAGGTAAGGAAGTTATCAGGGCTCTTGAAAAAGCAGGATTTAAGTCAATGCGCCAGAGAGGAAGTCATGTATTTATGGTAAAAGAATCTTTAGGAAGCAAAATACCTTTAGTAGTTCCAATGCATAGAGAAATAGACACAGGAACCTTGCTTGAAATTATACGTCAGTCTAAGATGACTCGTGAAGAATTTATAAATCTAATAAAATAGCACATTCTGAAATATACAAGATATATTTATAAAGAGTAGGTCTTTTAATTATAAAAGCATGGAAAGAATAGTCATCGATCCAAAGATTATGCATGGCAAACCAGTTATTAAAGGAACTCGTGTCCCAGTAGAAGTGATTTTAGGAGGTTTAATTGGTGGTATGACCTATGAAGAGATTGAGAAAGAATACAATGTTAAAAAAGAAGATATTTTAGCTGCAACAAGACACCATTAATTTATTATTCCTGCATTTTCTCCCAGACATTCAAGCCCTCTAAGCTGTCCTCGACCATTGTAGGAGATTCATTAATAATCCTGATCTTTTTATCTCTAGGTAAGTGCCTCAAAAGCTCTTCCCATTCTTTCTTTTCAGTTGTCCTATGATTTTTTTCGCCTTTTTCCCCATACACAATGCCAGAAAAATGAACATGCCATTCTTTATTTGGAAATGCCCTTGCAATAGCAGGATAGTCAACTCTTTTATTTCGAGCAAGAATATGTGCGAAATCTATACAAAAAGAACATCCAGTTTCCTTAACTAAATTGGAGATTTCATTTGCACTGCCAAAAACATTAACCTTACCCATTGTTTCAGGAGCAATTTTAATTTTCCAATTATTTTCTTTAATTACTCTCATCATATTAGCAATACCCTTCTTAACCATTTCATATGTCTTGTCTCTATCATCTCCATAATAACCAGGATGGAAAACAACTACTTTCGCTCCGAGTAGTTCTCCGATACGACAGCAGTCTAAAATTCTTTTTTGTGTTGCCTCTCTCTTTTCCTTTTCTACTGAATTTAAATTCACCCAGTAAGGAGCATGAATGCTTAACTCTATTCCTAGTTCTTTAGCTTTTTTTCCTATTTGAACAGCATCTGCAGATTTGATATAAATGCTGTAAGTAAAAGCTATCTCACATGCCCTTAAACCCTTCTTATGATACTGCTCCAATACTTGCAGGGCAGTTTTAACCGGACCTATGCCAGCAGGCCCAAATAATATTTCTCCCATATTCCTCTAAGATAAAACTGATTAATAAATCTGTGTAAAACATAACATAGGAATTTATATACCCTTTAATTATAATAAATAAATGCCACAACTTAATACCTATTTAAGATTCAATGATGGAAAATGTCGTGAAGCAATGTCTTTCTATAAAGAGTGTCTCGGTGGAGAGCTGACTTTTCAGACTGTCGGAGAATCTCCAATGGCTTCAGAATTGCCTCCAGAAGCCAAAGACAAAATAATGCACTCAACTCTTAAAAAAGGAGATTTGGAATTATTCGCTTCTGATATGATGCGCGATAAGGCAATTGTTGGTGATAATATCTCCTTGGCACTTAATTGTGAAAGTGAGGAAGAAATTAAAAAATTGTTTTCAAAACTATCTATCGATGGAGAGATATTCATGCCTCTTGAAAAAGCTTTTTGGGGCGGGATTTTTGGAATGGTAACTGACAAATATGGAGTTGAATGGATGCTTAATTTTCAAATAGATGATATGGCAAAATAAAAGAGGGTTTTATTGTCAACAACTCTTATCGGTATTAAGTTTACAATATCTTGAAATAATTTTCCAAAGCATCCGAAAGCTTTAAATATACATCTTTTGTGTATACAGTAAAATATATACATGGAAGACGATTGGTTCAATAACGACCCATTTGACAGCATTGTTAAACAATTCTTTGGAGAAAGCCCTATAAGACAAAAGAGGCAATCAAGACAGAGAGAAGATGAAGAGCAGGAGTTAGATTTAATCGAAACAGATGGTGCTTATTATATTATAATAGAAGTTCCAGGATATACTAAAGATGATATTAATGTTCAAGTAAAAGACAAGAGATTAGAAATAAAAGCCACTAAAGAAAACGGCGAAGAGATGGTTGATTATTTGCAGGATAAACTGCAAAAAGGAATGTTTATCCGCCAAAACTTGCCCCCATATATTTCTGCAAAGGATTTTACCTTATCTTGCACGAACGGCATACTTGAAATAAAATTTTTAAAGAAATAACATGAGCAAAGAAAAAAACCCAGTAATAATGCTTGAAGTTGCTGAATCACTTCAGCAAGACATTGACAAAGGCATTGCAAGGATTCCAAATTATTTGATGGCTCAACTAAACCTTAAGTCTGGGGACAGTATAGAGCTTAAGGGCGATAAATCTTCTATAGTTGTAAGAGCAGTTAGAGGTCTTGAAAAAGATGAATCAAAAGAACGCATTAGAATAGACGGAACCATGCGAGCCAATCTGAACACATCAATTGGGGAAAAAATATCCCTCTCCCCTATTGAATTGCAGCCCGCAGCATCAATTACTCTTGCGCCAATGCAGGAAGTGCGTTTCAGCAATGACCCAACAGAATACTTTCACCTTAAATTGCTGGATAAACCCTTATCTCAAAATCAGAGAGTGATTATTGATGTTTTTGGAACACGTCTTAGCTATATAGTTACTAAAGTAACTCCCAAGGGCTATGTCATAGTTTCTCCAGGCACGAAAATAACAGTTGCTGAAGAAGCAGTTTCAGCTGATGCAAAAGCAACCGGCGTTACATATGAAGATATAGGTGGCCTTCAAAATGAAGTTGAACTTGTTCGCGAAATGGTTGAACTTCCAATGAAGCATCCTGAAGTGTTTGAAAAATTAGGTGTCGGCGCTCCTAAAGGCGTGCTTCTCACTGGCCCTACTGGAACAGGAAAAACTCTTCTTGCAAAAGCAGTAGCAACTGAAACAGATTCTAATTTCTATTCTATAGCTGGTCCAGAGATAATGAGCAAATACTATGGTGAGTCAGAAAAACATCTCAGAGAAGTTTTTGAAAAGGCACAAAAAAATGCTCCAGCTATTATTTTTATTGACGAGATTGATTCAATTGCACCCAAGCGTGGAGAAGGAATTGACCAAACCGAACGCAGAATAGTTGCCCAACTTCTTACATCTATGGATGGTTTAAAATCTCGTGGACAAGTTGTAGTTATGGCTGCTACTAATAGACCTGATGATATTGATGAAGCTCTAAGAAGGCCGGGAAGATTTGACCGAGAGTTGAAAATTAATCCTCCTGATGAAAAAGGAAGAAAAGAAATTCTCCAAATTCATACAAGAGGAATGCCTCTTGATAAAGAAGTTAATTTAGATGAGTTAGCTCAAAAAACCATTGGCTACACAGGGGCCGATATTTCTATTCTCTGCAAGGAAGCAGCCTTAAAGTCCATAAAACCTTATTTTTCAGACCTTAAAAACATACAGGAAAAAGTTCCGACAGCAATTTTAGATAAAATAAAAGTGTCAAGACAGCATTTCTTGGATGCCATGAAAATAGTTGAGCCTTCTGCTATGCGCGAGGTCTTAATCAACAAGCCCCATGTGCACTGGGAGGATATTGGCGGATTGGATGAAGCCAAAGAGAAACTTCGCGAGTTAGTAGAACTTCCTCTTATTAGGCCAGAACTTTTTGTAAAAGCAGGAATTAAGCCATCCAAAGGCATATTACTTACTGGCCCTCCTGGAACAGGAAAAACCTTGCTTGCAAAAGCAGTTGCAACTGAGTCAAATGCGAATTTCATTTCTGTCAAAGGCCCAGAATTAATAAGTAAATGGGTGGGCGAGTCTGAGAAGCATGTAAGGGAGATATTTAAAAAAGCCAGACAAGTAGCCCCCGCAATAATTTTCTTTGACGAATTTGACAGCATCTCAAAGCTTCGGGGAGTCTCCATGTCTGATGCTACAGAAAGAGTAGTCAATCAGCTCCTCACAGAATTAGATGGAATTGAAGAATTAGAAAAAGTAATGATCGTGGCAGCAACAAATAGGCCAGATTTGATTGACCCTTCTCTATTAAGGCCAGGAAGAATAGACGGCATTGTTGAGCTGGGAATTCCAGATAAAGAAACAAGGAAAAAAATACTAGAAGTGCATACAAGGTCAATGCCTTTAGAAAAATCAATCTCTCTACAAGAACTAGCAGAAAAAACTGATGGTTGGACAGGAGCAGACATTCAAGCTCTCTGCAGAGAGGCAGGTCTTTTAGCAATAAAAAGAGTTTATAAATCTAAAGCTCAAGAAAAACTCTCGATACAAAAAGATGATTTTGAAAATGCATATCAACATCTTGGAAAATCTCTGGGAAAACTGCCGAAAAAAGATGATAAAGCAGATAAGAAGATTGTGAAAGTATAAAAAGTAAATAATAAAAGATTATTTAGTCGCATCATCTAATAAAATTAAAAATTCTATATGTAAATGCAATAATACTTAAATACCATATAACTTTCGGTAAAAAATGATTAATTCAACAGTGTGCTTATTAAATGTTGATAGAAAAACTCTATTTTTACATAGAAATAAAGACGGAGATATGCACTATACTTATCATGTTCCGCCAAGAGGAAGGACTGAAAGAAGAGAAAGAGGTATCGATTGTATTATGAGAGAGTTTAAAGAAGAAACAGGCCTAACATTAATTAATCCAAAGCTAAAAGTCATTGCAACTTTTTATAATCAAGGAAGAATTCTTGGAAGAAAAGAAAATCCTGAAGATTGGATTGTTGAAATTTATAAAGCAACTAGATATAGAGGAAAACTAAAAGAAGAGCATACAGAAGCAAAATTAAAATGGATTTCTGATTCAGATATACTATCACTAAGAATTTATCCTTGTGATATGAGAATATTGGATTTATGTAAAAAAAGAGGGATTATATGAAGTAATAGTGCAATATAGAAAAGAAGAATTAATTAGATTTGAATATTTAAGAGTTTTATAATGTCAAGGAACTTGACATTCCTTGAGCATCCAAAACACGAGTGCCTGCCACAAACCACACACTTTAGTGTGTGGTGGCACATCGTGTTTTTGATAATTACAAGCTCACCAGCTGCACTTTTGCATTATCCACAGGAGTAAAATTAGTGGCTGCAAGAAATTGCACGCCTTTCTCATCACAAATACGAATCAGATTTGCAATCGCACCCCCATCAATTACTACCGCAAAAACCCTTTTTCGAATTTCTTTGATGCTCCTTCCAACTTCCTTCGCTGCAACCTTTGTTATAACATCTAACTGTTCATCTAAAAGCAGAGCTTCTTTCATTCCCCTGACACGTTCATAAGCCCTATGCAATTTCTCCTTTACTATAGGCGGGTTCTGCTGTAAAGAAATTTCAGATGAAAAATTGTTTCTGCTTCTCAAATTATCGTTCAGAAAGTTTTTTTTTAGAAATTCCGCTGTAGGAATTTTTTTTCGCAAAGAAATAAGTATCTCTTTTCCTGCAAGTTCTTCCACTTCCTTTCCATCAGGCGCAATAGCTATATATGATATATTAGCATTTTCAATAACATTTTTAGCAATTAATCTTCCTCCTCTATCACCATCAATAAAAAGCGTGAGTTCTTTCGTTTCGCCCAGGCGCGCTATTTCTGCCGGCAGCTTAGTGCCATCCATGCCAATGACATTATTAACCCTGTTTCTCAATAAGTTAACAACATCTGCCCTTCCTTCTACTACTATAATTTCCGGTCCGGATAAATCTCCCGCAGGTAATTTCTCATCACCATATTCCTGTATCCTTTCTGCCCGCGATTCCTCTTTTAGAGATTTGGTAAATTCCCCAAAATCTCCGCCCTCATCTAATTTTTCAAGTAATTTCTTAGCTCTTCCAATTATAAAATCTCTTTTATTTCCTCTAACATCTTCAATTTTATTAATCTCAATTGAAGCTTCAGTAGGACCAATGCGGTCAATTGTTTCTAAGGCTGCAGCAATAATCGTTGTTTCAGATTTGTCTAATGCAGTCGGCAATTTAATCTCCCCAATACTTTTGCCATCTACAGTTTGCAATTCCACTTCAATACGGCCTATTTTTCCCTCTTTTTGAAGCTCACGCATCTCAAGCTCTGCACCTAACAGGCCTTCAGTCTGCCCAAATATTGCACCAATTACATCAGGCTTTTCAAGTGGACCTTCTGCTCTGAAGGATGCGTAAATCATGTATTTTATTGATACAGGGCTTATTTTTGCCATTGTTCTTATTCCTAAATCTATTACTAAGGCTCTGCTAGAAAGAAATTTACCTGATAACAAACTGTCCAACACGGACGTGAATATGAAGTGAATGAACTTCTTTCTATTGCTTTCTCTGAGAAAAAGAGCTATTTAAACCTTTGTGTTTTTTTGTAAATTTCTAAGTCTTCAAATCTCACAGTGCGTAACCTTTATAAATCTCAAGATTTATCAAACAGCAATGGCAAAAAAAGAGGCCAGTGAGAGCACAGCGAGTTTAGGTGATGAAGTTGAAGAAGTAGTCTCACCTGACGAACTTTTTGATGGCTTAGAATCCACAAAACCTTGAAATTTTTTCTGCCTTCTTTGGAAGGCAAATTTTTATTTCTCTTAGTGGATAGTGTCCGTAATTTTAATGGCTAAATAATTTTTTGCAGAGCAAAGTACTCTTTAACCTTGCCAAGTTTTTCATACATCTGCAACAAGTTCTGCTGGGTTTCTTTTTTTTCAAGAGGATCTAAATCTAAAGTAAGCAATTTCTCGTAAGTTTCCATAGCATGCTTACGCTTGTCTCTATTAAGATATTCTTTTGCCTGAACCTTGTAAATATCTTTAATTTTTATCTTGATGCCTACTTTCTGCTTTTCATTGGCAGATACCAGTGCTTTACCAAAGCAAATGTCCGCTTCATTAATGTTTCCTGACTTGATAAATAGTTCTGTTGATTTTACAAAGTCCTGCATTTTTCCTTCAAAGGTTGTATTAATATCGGCAGCAGCCCTGATAAGTTTTGCCGCTTCAAGATACATCTTTCTTGATTCATAAATACTAGATAGTTTTAAAAGAACATATCTTCTTGTATCAAAGTCTAATTGTTTTTTTAAGCAATTTGATAGAAAATCCATTTTAACATAATCTCCAACACGCAATAAACGCTCTTCAATTTCTCTTCTCGAGATATCAACCTCTTTTATTTTTCCTTCCATTTCAATTCATTGAACAATTGCAATATATAAGCATTATTATAGTAAGGTGAATACAATTATTTTCTTCCAGCAAGAAATTCAATATTATCTTATATTTACCAAAAAATTGGGCTTTGCACAATAAGTCACATCTGCACAAAAAGTTATCTAGTTGTTGTGCAAAAGCCAAAAAATTAGGGAATCTTTAAATACCTCTATTTTTAAAATAACTAATGGAAGATAACTATAAAGATCTAATGGAGGAATGTATAGCCATAGCTAAGAAAAGCCCATTTGGCATTGGCAGGCCATATGTTGGTTCATTAGTACTAGACAATGCTTTTAATATAGTAGGAAGAGGATATAAGCAATATGTTTATGGAACTAGAATGCTGATTCATGCAGAGCGAGTTGCACTTGATGAAGCTAATGAGAAAGCAAGAGATGCAACTATTATAACTACTTTAGAACCATGTGGTAAAATAAGAAGAAGCCAAATTTTTAAGAGCTGTTCAGAACTTATTATAGAGAGAGGAGTTAAAAAAGTTGTTTTTTTGGGCATTTGATAATTCAGATAATATGGGAAATAAAGATTCTATAAGATATCTACAGCATAATGGAATAGAAATTATTCCATATTTATTTTTTGAAGAGAGAATTAGAAAGGAACTGATGACGAAAAATTTTTGGTGATAATATTTAATCTATTTCTAAAGAAGAAATTAAAATTTTACTTCTTCGCTTTCAATTCAACGCAAACACCAGCAGCGACTGTTGCTCCTGCATCTCTGATTGCAAAGCGGGCCATATGAGGATTTGTGGCTTGAGTTTCAAGAACCATATTTCCAATAGGTTTTATTTTAACTGTTGCTACATCTCCATTCTTCAAGAAATCAGGATTCTTAGCTGTCTGACCATCAGGCGAAGTTTTATCAACTAATTCTATGAATTGGCAAGGAACTTGTGCAGTATGTACATGGAAGACAGGAGTATATCCTTTAGCAATAACTGTTGGATGGGAGATGACTGCTATTTTTGCTGTAAATTCTTCAGCAATAGTTGCTGGTTTTGCAGCATCGCAAACAACATCTCCTCTTGCAATATCTTTCTTTCCAACACCTCTAATGTTTATCCCTACATTATCTCCAGCTTCAGCTTGCTGCAATTGTTCATGATGCATCTCAATGCTTCTTATTTCTCCATTAATTCCCTTGCCTGATCTTCCCGGCAATATAATAACTTTCTGGCCAATTTTCATAACTCCAGTTTCAATTTTTCCAACAGGCACTGTACCAATACCAGTAATCTCATAAACATCTTGCAATGGCATTCTCAAGGGAAGAGTAATAGGTTTCTCAGGTTCCTTGAACAAATCAAGCTGTTCAAGAATAGTTGGTCCCTTGTACCATGCCATATTAGTTGATTTCTTAGCAACATTGTCTCCTTTAAATCCAGAAGCAGCAATAAATGTCATTGTATCAGGTTTATATCCAGCTATTTTTAATATTCCAGAAACGTCTGCCTTTACTTTATTGAATGTATCTTCTTTATATTCTACAGCATCCATTTTATTTAGAATTACTGCTAATTGTCCTACCCCAAAAGTACGCAAAAGCCAAACATGCTCATTTTAATGAGGTGGAAC
>CAYIDE010000037.1:0-8840 GCA_964362065.1 Candidatus Woesearchaeota archaeon
TCAATATGTACCATACCTGCTTGCTCTTGCAGAAAGCAATCAGGAATTTTTTCCGAATGCGTTTTTATATATATTAATTGGAGGAGAGGAGCAATATTCTAAAATATTGCAGCTACAAAAACAAGCAGGATATTGGGAGCTGATTGGTTCTAAATACAAGAGATATTATGACACGAGCCTGGCTATGCTTGCGCTTGGAAGCGGGAGCGCATCTGCTTCTGAAATTGATAAGCCAAAAGATTATTTATTGCAATCCAGAACAAAAGAGGGGTGCTGGAATCAAAGAGATGTAATCGTTGATACCGCATTTATACTTTATAGCGGATGGCCTAGAACAGTTAGAGGAGGCGGGGGTGGCGGAAGCATCCCTTTATGTGAAGAAGTCTCCGGGCAGTCATGTGAAATTGGTGCTGAATGCACTGATGCTGGCGGAAGAATTTTAAATAACTTCCATTGCACTGGTTTTGGAGTATGCTGTTCTCTTAAAATAGAAGAACAGAGCTGTGCTGCTAAGAATGGAGAAATATGCTCAACTAGCGAAGAATGCCGGGGCAGAGAAGAAACATCTTCTGATGGAGCATGCTGTGTTGGAAGCTGTGTTGAAATAGAACAGCCCACTAACTGTGAGATTTCTGGAGGAATATGCGCATCTTTTTGCGGAGATGATGAAGAGGAAAATGGAGCGCTTACATGTTCTGCAGGAAATGTATGCTGTGTTGAAAAAGAAGCTACTGAAGGAAGCAATTTATGGATAATTATTTTAGTAATTTTAATCATTTTAGCAGCACTTGCGATCATTTTCAGGCATAAATTACAGCTTTGGTGGTTTAACTTCAGGAGAAAAAGGCGTAATTCTGGCGGATTAAAACCCTCTTCGCCGCCTCCAGGATATAATTCCGGAAGAGCATTGCCAAGAAGACCGCTGCCAATGGGCTATGCAGGACCTAGCCAGCGAGGAATACCCCGAAGAGCATTGTCAGCAAAAGACAAGGAGCTTGAGGAAACTCTGAAAAAGCTGAAAGAGATGGGCAAGTAAAATTTAAATAGCCTCGTGTGAAATTTTAAGTATGACATATCCTCTTTGGAAAGCATACTGTGCATTTGATGATAAACTTATGAGAGGTGTTAACTTGGGTGTTAGAGCTTGGAATTGGACTACAGGAAGAACCAAAACTGATTTAACAAATGGAATGCTCACAGTTGCACCTATGCTAGAATGCTCTGGTATGATTTTATCTAATCCCATTGTGAGTATTATTTATATTCCATGTATGATAACTCTTTCTCATTGTTGCCAGAAGATAAATAAGGAAATAGATGCATTGGAGCAAAAAACAGCAGAAAGTAGTACAATGCACTTTGAATCAGAAATATATAAAAAATATAATGAATTATATGGTCCAGGATGGAGCAGTATTGGTTTAGTAAATGATTCTCTGAGCATCGCTGGTAGGAGTTTAGATTATTCTTTAACTGGTACTGGTTACTTTATCCGCGGTGCCTCGCATTACATCATGCGAGCAGAGCATCTTCCCCCGAGAAAAAACTGTTTGAGAAGAGGAATGGATAAATTAGAATCATTGATTGCTGAATATAGGTCAAGACCTGGAGGAGTTCCTGTACCAGTGCCTGCCGGCTAGCATTATATTTATATAATTATAAAATCTCTGAAGGGGATGAAAAAGAAGGTGTTTTTTGTATTAATTTTTTTGCTTAGTATATCGCAGGGAGTTTATGCAATTTCTTCTGATTTAAAGCAGGAGTATGCGCCTGGAGAAACACTAATTGCTGAAATAAGAGGAAATATTCTTGAGCCAATAAAACCGGAACAAGTATCCTTTTTACGAGGACATGTGAAAGTACCTTTTGATTATGACATAAAAAAATTAGAAGATAGGTATTTCTTATGGGCTAAAATACCCGTTAATGTCACACAAAATTATACTCTCTTCATAGAAAAAATTGTCACAACACTTAATGGGAGAACAACAGAGCTTGATTTCAAGCAGAATTTTTCAGTTTCTGGAAACAGAACTGCTTATTCTATAAAACCTGGCTTCATATTTACAAAAAAAGATTTTGAGTTATCAATAGAGCTTTACCAAGATGAAAATAGAATAATTGAAGTTGATTTTCCAGTAAAAGAGGAAAAAACCCTAAAGCCTGGGAGCAATATATTGAAATTTTCTATTGATGGAGTTAGAGGAGTGCAATTAATATTTATCAATATAGGCGATTATGCTATTCCTGCTTATATTATTGGCAACAGCACGAACAACTTGAAAAAACCTGATTTTGTCCATTTACGGCCAGAAAGACTGCAGAGGTCTTACTTAATTTCAGATTACACTCTATCAACAGAAATATTTATTAAAAATGAAAGGGATTCAGAAATAAACGACATCGCCTTTGTGTATGACCCTGAAATTATTATAATCCAACCCGAAATAAAATCTCTTCCTGCAGAAAGTGAAGTTTCCTTTAATATAAGTTTAAAGAATGTGGCAGTTTTGGGAGAGCGGATAAGTGAAGTGATATATATTCAATCTAAGTCAGAAAATTTTTCCTTTGCTCTGCCTGTTGATATAAATTTTATAGAAGAAAATTCAAGCAGAACTAATGAAACAATAGCTGGAAATAAAGGCGCAGGTGTCTACTACTGCTCTGAACTCGGAGGAAGGATTTGTACTGCTGATGAAGTATGCACTGGAAATGAAGAAATTAGTTTAGATGGAAATTGCTGTTTGGAGCAATGCAGTCTTGAGAAAGATGATGGCGGCAGGAAATGGATTGGCTGGGTGCTTGCTGCGCTGGTAATTTTGATTATCGGATACTCTTACTTTAGGTATAAGAAAGTCAGGAGCGATAAAAATCCTATTTCTTCAAAAATCAGAGCAGCTGAAAAAAGCACGAATTTACCCTGATAGAGATTTCTTCTTTTTCTTTTTGGCTTTTTTTGCAGAAGATTTTTTAGACTTTTCAGATATATTAATAGAAGAAACAGGTATTTGCTGTTGGGGGGATTGAAAAAGATGAGGAGCGATTTCCTTTAGTTTGCTGGCAAAAATATCTCTTTCATAAATAACTTTTTTAGTAATAGCATCATAATCATGCAAACGCTGGATAATTTTATTGCCTAATTGCGTCAGCTCTGCGTTCGTGAGGGTGAATTTTTCTGGAGCAATAAGCTCGATATTGGCAGGCATATAAGCAAACATTACACCAAAATAAAGAGAGAGCGAATCTACTTCCAATGTAAGCTCTGCAAAGGAGGTGAAAAGGTCTTTGCTTTCTTTTACTTTTACTGGCTCGTGGAGTGTTTGCTCTATGATAAGGACACCTTTCTCACTTACAATGCGCTGTACTAAAGATTGCAGGGCTTTCTGGAGATGCTCCTTTGGTCTGCCTAAAATCTCTAGAATCATTACTGCCTGTACTTTTTCTGTCATTCTCATTTAGAGAGAAGAGCATTTTTAATAGTTTGCTTAGAGTTTTTTCCATGCCAGAAGGACTAATAGAATAACTGCAAATATTGAAAAGCCATATACTGCGAAAAGACGCAAACGCTCTGTTTTTGTTATAAATACAGAGGATTTATTTGGTGTATAAGACTGGTTTCTTGGATTGAGGTGAATTTTATCCAACTGCATACTTTCTTTTTCCAAATTTTCATTTTCTATATTAATTTCCTGAGTAGTTGATTCTGCCTCTATCTCTGACTCAATATCAGAATTATTTTCATCATCTATCTCTTCATTGGCTTCGTTTAAGCCTGAATCTGAAGTTTCTTCATTGAGCTCTTGTGCAATTGGGGAAAGAGATATTTTTATTGGAATGCAAATTGGAGGAGAGCTTTTTTGTGATTGTGTGTTCCTTAACCTGACGCAGATTTCTGCTCTATCGGTATATTTAACTGCTCGAATATTGAATAATTTTTTTTGAGGAAAAATAGATTTATAGTAATAAAATGAACTTTTCCAACCTTCATTTTCTATTTGAGACACAGTGGCATTTTGTTCATTTTGAATATATATCTTTACATCGTGAATCTCTGTTAAATTTGAATTTATAACGACTTCAAATGATGAGTTTAATACCACATTATCCGGAGCAGAAAATGAAAAATCTTCTGCAGAAACATTATCGATATTAAGAAAAAATATCATAGAAAGCAAAAATAAAAGAATAACCGTATGTTTTCCAGTGTGCAAGATTGTTCTCTTTATCGAATAAATAAAGGGTGTCTCTATTATCATTCCATATTGCTTGACTTTTACCCCAGTATATGTCTGTTGAAGTGTCATTGCCCTTACCAGAGTGGAGCGTGATAGTTTTAATAAAGTTTACTTTAAATGTGTATTTTGCCCTGCTTTCATCTTTTAGATACCATCCTTCTATTGAAATGTTAGGACAGAAATTTTCTAGCATGACTGATTCTTTTTTATGGTCAATTGAGGTTTCTATACAGGAATAAAACACTGACCTTTTCCATATTCCCCTTTGATTTTCTATTGCCTCTCTTTCAGCAGATGAAAATAAATCAAGCTCTTTTTCTCGAACGAGAAATTTGCTTACCAGACCTTGCTTAATTATTTCTAAATTAAGATACTCTGGGGCATATATCCTTGCTAACTGCCTCTGGTATCTATCTTTGCCAAGTATTTCCAACTCTACTGTAGAATTTATATATGATTCTAAGAAAGATTTTGCGCCGGAAATTTCTGATTTTCTTTTTTCAGGAGAATTAATATTTGCCAGGCGGATTATCCTGCCATCTGATGTTTGGAACGTATCTCCATCTATAACTCTATTTATTTTGATAACTTCTGGGGCATATGATGTTTGTGAGTTTTGTAATTGGAAAAGGTAAAAGATGTTTGCAAGAAAAACGGTTACAAGCAAGGAAAGGATAAATGCATGGAATTTATGCAAGTTCAATAACCTCTTTTTTACACTTCAATATTTTAAAAAGGGTTTTCAGTGCTTCTTTAGAGAGTACGAGGGTTTCAGTATTGATATTGGGATGATAGCCAGCGAAATCAGCTTTCCATATCTCTTTATCTATAATAAGAGAAATGTTTCTTCCATTTAGAATTGAGAAAAGAGATACGCTTCCTGGATTTACATCAAGTTGAGCCTTCAATTCTTCTGATGAAGCGAATTGCAGATGCTTTACTTTTAGATGTTTTTCCAGAGCTTTTATATTTAGACGTTTTTCTCCTACAAGGGTAATTAAGTAAAAACTACTATTCTCGTTCTTAAGAAAAAGACTCTTCGTCCTAGTGCCTGGAATATTTTTTATTGCTGGCTCATTTTTTGATTGTTCAACTGTAAAAACTGCAGGATGCTTGAAAAGTGTGTATGAAAAATTATTCTTTTTTAGATATTCTTCAAGATGATTGTCCATAATTATTATTTGTAAGGGTATTATTAAAATTTTTGTGTTGCTGTTAGATTTTATATATTGCTTTAAAATAATTGGCAGATTTTGTTTTCGTCTAATCGTTCAGGTTGAACGAGGTTTTATCCTATATAAAAAGATGCCGAAGAAAAATTTATAACCCTTACAGTACTATTAAGCAAGTTACTATAATATTAACAGATCATGCAAAAAAGAGGATGGCAGAAAGAGCAATTTCCTTTAAACAAGTAGAGGAAACTATCGAAATGCCCGATTATGCAGTCCAAAAGGGAAAGAAGACAGAGGCTGTAAAAAAATATGGAGAAAAAAGAGTAAAAATTGTCTACGCAGGAAAAGATAAATATAAAAAGGTTATAAGTGTTATGTAAATATGAGAACAGAATTTGACAAAGAAGCAGATGCAGCTTATGTCTATTTCAAGGAAATAGAAAACGGAGAAGTTGCGGAGACAATTTCATTAAATGATTCTGTTAATATAGATTTGGACAAAAATGGAAAGGTTCTAGGCATTGAGATACTCGATGCAAGTGAGCATTTGCCATCCTCTGCATTTAAGTCACTTGTAGCAACAAATTAGAAATTTTTCTGAGGCTAATTAATATGAGATAAAACTTAGGTCAACTTGCTGGTTTTTCCCGAGAAAAATTTTTTAGGATAAAACAAAGCAGTTACCGTTCAATAGTGATTAGGCGAGTTTTCTGAAAGAAAACCCCTTGGTGCGAAATCAGAGCCAAGAGTTGTTAAAACTCACAAGATTTGCTCTTGAGTTTAATTTCTAAGCTATTGTTTTATTAAGAAGTTGTGGGTGGGAGGGATTTACTTGGCGCGCCGTTTTAATTTGTATTTTTATAGTAGTTACAATAGAAAGGTTTAAATACTATATTCGATGTGAAAAACTATGAACACCAACAGATTGTATTCGGAAGTCACTCAAGCAATATGGGGAGCTGAAGAATTACAAAGAAGCGGAAAAGATTCAAGGTCTAAATGGCTTAGAGTCTCTGCCTTAGAAGATCAAATAGCAATGAAATGTTCGGTATCCGATGCAGAGAGACGCATTGCAAGACGCGGCGCTGTAAGTGCGGCATTAAAAGCAGAAGATTACAAAAAAGCAGAAAGATTTGTAGAAAAATATGCTACGGGAATTTCTAAAAGACATTATCGTGAACTTCAGTCTATTCTTCATGAAGCCGACAAAAAATAAAGAAGTAATTGTTTTCTGTCTTGCGCGCGCCACTATTGGATGGGTGAACAACTTCTGATATCATTTACTTCTTGACAATTGTACTTAAACTAGATTATACGCAGAATGGCGTAATGTTTCTTTTTATTGTTTAAACGGAACGAGGGAAGGGGGCTTGAGAATTGGAGTATTATTTTCTTAATTTTATTTCCAACCGTAAGACACAGATAAACTGCGGTTAATTGTTCAGGCTAAAAGAACTTTAAGCACTATTCCAATAACTGAACCAATTCTTCTGTAGAGTAAACTTTAACCTTATTCTGCTCTTTTATTTTCTTGTCATTGCTCCAGATTGCACAATTCAATTTTAGTGCAAGAGCAACATATGCAACATCATCAGGATCATGAGTTATTCTTTCTGCCTCTTCGAGAAATGGAAATATCTCAAATTTGGGAACTATTTTTATCAAACCTAGCAGATTATCAATCAAATCTTGAAGTTCTACCATTGTTCTTTTTGTTTTCCCCAAAATCTCATCCTTATGCTCCTCAATTTCCTCAAATAAAAAAACAGGAGTGTAGAGGACTAAACTTGGATTAAGAAGTAAATCTATAGTTTTACCCTTCTTAATAAATGCAGATAATAAAACATTAGCGTCAATTACGAGTTTCATCTTTTAATTTTCTAGAAACTCTTTTATTAACCTCTTTGCCTATTCTAATCGCATCTTCCTCTGTGAACTCACTATTTTTTGTAAACTCCCTGAATTTCCTAAGCAAAATTATTCTTTTCTTTATCGCTTCTCTCGCTATGGCACTCCAGTTTATCTCTGGAAATTTCTCCATTTCTTTCTTTACATCTTCTGGGACGGCTAAAGTTATGTTTGTCATATTGATTATTTTGTGTAATATGTGCAAGATGTGTATATATTTAAAGTTTACGGTTTTTCTTTTTATACAGGCTGAAACTTAGAACAACCTGCTGTTTTTGCATGAAGCAAAATGTTTTAGGATAAAACAAAGCAGTTGCCGTTCAATAGGGATTAGGCGAGTTCTTTAGAACCTCTTGGTGCGAACTAAGAGTCAAGAGTTGTTAAACCTCACAAGATTTGCTATTGAGTGGAATTTCTAAGCTATTGTTTTTAGTAAGAAGTTGTTGGGTGGGAATCTAGAATTTGGCGCACATTTTTCCGTTCGTGGGGGCCAACATGTAAAAATAGTTTTGTCTACGCAAAGAAATGTTTAAAAAGTATTTGATAATTATTCTTCTATGAAAAATGGCATATCTATAGGGTTAGTTTTTATTGTGGTTGTTTTGGTTATTATGGGAGTAATTCTTTTTTCAACTATCAATATTACTGGAAATAATTATGGTAAGTCTTCCAATTTTTCATCAGCTGTTGGTTCCAGTGCTAAAGTTTTCATCGGATCTTGCTCAGATTATATACAACCTAAAGGCCTAGACGAATCATTACATAGTTGTGTTGAGTATTGGGGTATTAATCTTGAGGATTATGCAACAAAATGTATTCCAATTAATGAATACCGCAGGACCGAATGGTCGACAAATAGATGTCCAGCCTATAATGCTACTGGAGCGTGTAGATTATCGTCCAAAGCAATAATATATGTTTTTGAAAAAAGAATAGATAGCACATGGTGCACAGAAAATTATAAGGGCAATAATTTAAATGTTGAATTCATTCCGAAGGACGAATTTAGATAAAATCTAAATCTTGAATACTACTTAAGGTTAAAATATTTATAATTGAAGATTCCAAAAAGATTAATTATTTTATCCTTTACTTTAAATCAAAAACCAGTCAGCCCCCGTCGTCACGCGCCCTATTGGGTGGGTAAAACAACTTCTGTGTATTTCTTAGAAATTTCGTTTAAGCTGGATTAGACGCGAAGCGTATTGTTTTTTTAGTGGCTTAAACGGAACGAAGGAAAAAAGATGAGCATGTCAACCGACTATTATTTCTGTTAAAAACTATCGGCAGATTTATGTTTTCGCCTAATCCTACGCTGTAAACGAACTTTCATCCATTAATGAATTATGAGATAAGATGAAAGTTACAGAATATTCTGGTTTTTACGCAAAAAATGATTACGGAGTAATCAAAGAATATTCCGTTTACTTGTGATTAAGCGTCACGAATGTGCCCGAGGTGCGAAATCAGAGCCTCGGGAGGCATCAGATGTGTGCACTCTGTTCTTGAATGTAATTGCTGG
>CAYIDE010000038.1:0-8717 GCA_964362065.1 Candidatus Woesearchaeota archaeon
TCATTTAAACTGCTTTCAACCATAGATACAGAAGAAAAAGTGATTAAGCCGAATTTAGTATCTGCATTTGTGTAATTCACAAAATTCAAAGCAGCTTCCTTTGCAGCACCAATTCTGCTTGGCTCCAGGTCATTTGCGCTCATGCTAGCAGATGTATCTATAGTCAAAACATAATCCGAATCAGTTCCTTGCCCTTCATAAACAACAGTTGTTCCAGCAGCAGAAAATATAAGCAAAACAAAAGAGAATACCATCATAAACAAGATAAGAAAATTTTGAGAAATTTGAACATTTCCAGTTACTCTCTCAATAGCCTCAAAGTTTGCAAAAGATAAAGCTTTTTTTCTAAACCAATGAACAGTTATAAAGTGTACAACTACAAGAAAGATTATTATTAAAAGCAGCCATAGGTATGTAGGCCTTATAAAAACAACATTAACCATTATCTCCTCATTTTTAAAGATCTTTGTTTAAAAAGCTTTACTATAGAATTGACAAAATATTTGTCAGTAGTGATTAAAGATGAATCCGCACCAGCTTCAACAAAAGAGTTCAATAGCTTTTCTTCCTGAACCTTAACTTCTTTTTCATACAGCTCGCTAAGTAAGGAAGGATCTATAGTCATGTGCTTGTTAGAATAAGGATCTTTAATAAAAACTTCCCCTACATAATCAGCAGGGAGGGTTCTGTCTCTCGGATCTCTTATAACCAAGCCAATTAAATCAAATTTTCCTGATAAAAGTTTAAGATTTTTTCCCCATTCACTATCCATTCCCATGAAATCAGAAACTATAATAACTACACTTCCATTAGGGAAATAATTTAAGATATGCTTGGACATTTTTGAAAAATCAATTTTCCCCCCATACAAATCAGCATTAATCAAGCTTCTTGACAAATCATAAAATTGGCTTCTTTTTCTGCCAGGTAAAATAGTTTTGACAATAGAATCATTGAACATTACTAACCCTACGCTATCCCCCACTTCTAATATTGCATGTGCTAAAGAGGCAACAAGCTCAGCTGCATATTCATTTTTAAGTTTTTGAGTAGAACCAAATAGCATACTTTCACTAACATCTAAAACAAACACAACATTAATATTTCTTTCCTCAACATATTCTTTTATGAGAAGCTTATTGGTTTTTTTGCTTGCTTTCCAGTCAATTAAAGAAGCATCATCAAGAGCGGAATAAGACCTATAGTCTTTAAACTCAATGCCTTTTCCTTTGAAAACACTAGTATACTGCCCGGCTAATCCTGTTACAGCATATCCTCTAGTTAAGACCCGTAACTTTCTTAAAGCAGGCAGCAAATCAACAATTAATCTTTTCTTTGGCATTAGGGCACCTTAACTTTTTGTAAAATTTCTTTTATAATCTCATCAGGATTTATATTCTCAGCTTGTCCTTCATAATTAAGTAAGATTCTATGCCTTAGAACATCTGGTACAACTTCTTTTACATGCTCCGGCAATACATATGAACATCTCTTCATAAAAGCTCTTGCCTTAGAAGCTATAAAAAGGCCAATTGATGCTCTTGGGCTTGAGCCATAACCAATATACTTGCCTGAGTTGATATTGTACTTAGAAGGATATCTTGTTGCATCAATTATGTTAACTATATAAGAAGCAATGTCTTTACTCATATAAACCTTTTTTACTTCACTTTGCATCTCATTTATTTTTGAAGGAGTTATAACTGAATTAAGTTTGTAAGATTCAAAAAGCCTTAATGTCATGTTTTTTTCAAGTATTTCAAGTTCATCTTCTGTACTAGGATAGTTTACTAAAATCTTAAAGAGAAATCTGTCAATCTGCGCTTCAGGTAAAGTATAAACCCCTCCCTGCTCTATTGGATTTTGGGTTGCCATGACAAAAAAAGGATTAGGCAGTTTGTATGTAGTAACTCCTATTGTAACCTCTTTTTCCTGCATAGCTTCTAAAAGAGCTGATTGCGTTTTTGGAGGGCTTCTATTTATTTCATCTGCCAATAGAAAATTCGCAAATACAGGTCCCTTTACAATTTTAAACTTTTTAATTTTTTCCTCATATATAGTTAACCCTGTGACATCTGTAGGCAGCAAATCAGCAGTAAATTGAATTCTAGAAAATTCTCCCCCTGTAACAACAGAAAGAGTTCTTACAATTAATGTTTTAGCAATTCCTGGAACACCTTCGACCAAAACATGCCCATTGCATAAAACCCCCATTAGTAAACCATCTATAACATTTTTTTGACCTACAATTATTTTTGAAGCTTCCTTTCTAACTTTATCTAAAAGTTCAGCATAAAACAAAATTTTTTTAGTATTTGCAAGACTTTTTTTATCCATGAATCTTAAATGTTCTTTATTGTGATGGACAGTCTTCTTATTGTGTCTAACTCTATTTTTTTTCACATTTAAAAAGTAGAGTCTAGGTATAAATAGTTTACTTGTAACTAAGAAATAACAAATCAGGAATTTCTTTTTTTCATATAAAAATAAAACAGTATAGCGCTTAAACACATAAAGGCTACAATCTCTATAAAAAATAAAATAAAATTTTGTCTTGCATTCTTCAAAGTAAAAGGTAAATTTAGATCAATTTCATTGAAAAAAACTAAATTTTTACAGCCTTCGACTGTGTTATCTATAAGCATACCCGCCTCATCATATCTTTTGTTATCAATTAATCCTTTTATCTGGCTGGTAACTTCAGAAAATTCAAGACACTCAGGATTGCCTTTAAAAAGTTCATTCATAAATTCAACTTGCTGCAATAAAGATGCTTTTTTAGCATAATCTTTTTCCTTTAAATTAAAAAATATCTTGGTTGCATCTTTAAAACTAGGCTGCATGACAGTAGAGCTGATAGTTATCTCGTATTGTCCAGGATAAGCGCCATTATTCTTTATTTCCAGATAAGTTTCGTATGTTCTGTTTACACCCATAGTTTCTATAAAGCTTTCCCCAAACATTAGTTGGAAAGATTCGTTATAAGCTTCAGCTTTCAAAAATATGCCATTTAGAATAGAGTTTCCCGTATTCCTTAAGATTATAGGTATTCTTATAGTTTCATTTTCATAAAATTGCAGCGAGTCTGGTTTTATCAGCTCTATAGTTGCAATCTTTATGCCTCCAGATTGTCCAGATGCCCTTCCCCCTCCCCCACTAACAGTTACCCCGCCAGTAGGATTAACATGCTCAGAAAGCATGAAAACTGAAAAGTTGGATACATTCGCTCTAAGTAAATTTGATAAACTGTTTAAAGATATATCCTCAATTTCCACCCACGAACAAGAAGATGCATTTTCACATTTATAAAACTCTAATAAATTTTCATTCTGTATTGTAGAAAGAATAGATGTATAGTTATAAGTAATATTGGCTGGATAGAAATTCATACTGCTGTTGCACGATAAAATAAATTGATCAACAGCTCTTGTAGTTGTAGGGATGCTTATGCTTTCAGAAGAGTCTGTAAAATTACAAACAGATGTAACATTATTTGAAAGGGAAATATTTGAATTAATCAAGTTGGTTGAAAGCCTGTTATTTTCATTAATAACATCAATGTTATACAAACCAGAAGGCAAGACACCAGTTATATTGCTGCCAGAAAACTGCAAAGAGTTATCACAAATATTCCTAACATTTATTGAATTAGCACCAATAGCAGTTAAATTAACACCTATAAGATTGCTTACTGTAAATGGTTGAGTTCTGACAACAACACTTGACGTAGGCCTGTTTATATCCCTTATTTCAGCTCTTAAAAGATAATCACCATTTACAGAAGTATTAAACGTATAATTGTACCTGTAGTAAAAAGAGTTATTAGGATTTTCTGCAAAGTTATTTGAAACTTCATTTAATTTAAAATTAGAGCCATTAGGATACATAACAGTGAGATTTACAGAGTCAACTAAAACTCCTGTTGTAAAGTTAAGAGTGATATTCATAGTCTTATTCTGTTCTAATGTAGTAGGAAACCCGCAAAGAAAGGTTACATTGGGATTTCCTGTTTCTGAGAAAGCCCTAGTAATTCTTAATTTGCTGTAAGAGCTTATATTAATGCTTCTGGAGCTGTTGTACCCAATAGAGATAACATCAATATATGTAGAGTTTACATCAGGCACACTATAACTGTAAGTATAATTAGTGACAGATGTATTTGTAGTATTCAAAGCAGAAACAGTTGTATTGGTGCCATTTACAGAAAAGATTATGTCCACTCCGCTTATTAAGTCTCCATTACTCACTTCATTTATTTGTACAGTTTGTGATGTTCTAGCGCTTATCACAGAGTTATTGGAAGGGCTAGTCATGTTTATAACAGCATATACGACGTCAAACTCCCTTGCAACGCTGAAACTCGAATAAGATGTGCTTGTATCATTAGCTCTCACCCTCCAATAATGCCTTCCAAGACTAAGATTATTTGCTTGTAATGTATAGTTGGCAATAGCAAGTGTTAAATTAATTGATAGATTAGAGCCCTCAAAGTTCGAGCTGTTGCCAACTTGTAGATGATAGCTTATACCATCTCCATCAGGATCACTGCCGGACCAATTAAACCCAATTTTCTCATTAAAAAGAAAATCTGACAAATTTTGAGGCAATATGAGCGTAGGAGCATTTGGTGCAGCTGTAATAAAAACTGTGTCATAGCCAGTAATTTTAAGCTTTATGAATAAAAATAAAACTGCAGCTAAAAGAATGGCTAAAACAAAAAAGTTTTTATATAATATTCTTCTACTCTCTCTTTTCATTGCATAAATTATTAAGTTTAAGTTAATAAAATTATTTATCTTCTGCCCTTCCTTATTCTTCTCCTTTTGTAGTAGGTATAGAACATTACAGCAACAAAAGCAAGAACAACAATCTCAATAGAAACTAACAAAATATAATCTGTCTCTAGTTTAAGAAGTTCGTTTATGCTAAAAACTTGTTTTTCTTTAGAAACTACCTTATTCTTGCAGCTTTGTAATGCAGCATCAGTATATTGCAGCGATTTTTTATAATCTTGGGCGCTAAAAGATTCTCTGGCTGCATTTGCCAATTCTTCGAAGTCCTCGCATTCAGGATTTTCATTGAATAGCCTGGATAAAAATGCCAGCTGTTGCTCGGCCACATTAACAATGTTCTTATCATGGGCAATTAAATCTAAAAATATCAAAGTATTGTCATTGACTGCATTTGGCTTGTTAACTGCTGCATTAACCCTTATTTCATGGTCTCCAGGATCAGCCAGTAAGCTGCTAATAGTTAATTCTAAACTCTTCTCTTCATTTGGTAATAAAGAATCTATATAATTTTGGTCAAACTCAAGGGTTATTTTTGGACTGTCAGAAGTAGCACTTAAAGTAATATCCTCTAAAGTATAGTTGCCATTATTCTTTACAATAATAGGGATAGTTATGCTTTCATTGTTATAGAATGTAATTTTACCTGGTTGCAATAAGTCTAAAAGTATAGTCTCATTCCCAGGATTTAATAAGTTGCTCCCTCCTCCAGAAATAGTATTAACAGGCAGTGAAGGAAGCTGTACTAATGATAAGTCTTCTCCTACCATAAAGTTAGAGAAATTAGTAAATGTAGCAGTAACGTTGTTTCCAGAAATTTTAAGATTAGTGCTTACTAAGCCCCACGTACATGTAGTGTTAACCAAATTATCGCATTTGTAAACCTTTATAGCATCCTCGGTAAGTATGCTGGAGATTATAGGGCTATAATCATAAGTTAAATTAACACTGTCAAAAAGCATATTATTGTTGCAGCTTATCCTGAATTGATCAAGTGCTCTAAAGTTTGAAGGAACTATTATATCTTCATCTAACTCTGTAAAGTTGCAAACCTGGAAGCCTAAAGAACTGACATTAGCGTTGATTAGCTCAACAATTTGTTTATTCCCAGAAGTTGAAGCAACTAAGTTATACCTTCCTTCAGGCATAGTAGAAGTAATGGTTGAACCAGAAGCAAGAACATCGCTGGAGCAAACATCTAAAACCTTAAAAGAGTTGAATCCTGATATGCTTAAATTCAAATTTACACTAGGAGCAACAGTTAAATTTCTCTGCATAGTTACTGCACTTGAACCTGGATAATTAACATCTCTAATTTCAACATTTAATGTATAAACTCCAACAGGGCCAAAAGCAACAGAATAATTGTATTCATAGCTGTAGTTTGCATAACTTACGTTTCTATACAAATCACTATTATTTTGATAATCTAGCAATATAGCAAGAGTTCCATTTGGATAAATCAAACTAACATTTACAGCATCTATTAAAACACCAGTATTCACATTCAGGGTAAGGTTAGAACTTGAATTCGGCGCATTATATGCTCTGTCTGCACACAAGTAATTTATAGATGTTTCCCTGATAGTTCCAACAGCCTTAGTTGTTCTAAATCTAGAAGTTGCATTCGCATTATTAACACCATTTCTGCCTACAGCAGTTATGCTAATATAGGTAGAGTTCAATCCAGAAGGGATAGTATATACATAGTTGTAAGAAGTAGTGGAGTTATTGTTATTGCTGGTATTAACAGCAGCTGCTGTAGAAGAAGATCCATCAACAGTTATTACCAAGTCTACAGAATTCACCCATTGCCCATTCAAAATTTCATCTATAATAATATTAGTGGTATTTGTAGTAACAATCTCATCATAGAATGGTGCAGATATGTTTAATAAAGCATAAATCAAGTTAAAAGACCTTGTAGAAGAAAAGCTGCTGTAATCGCTAGAATTATCTTTTGCTCTAACCCTCCAGTAATATGTTCCAATTGAAAGATTTGTTGGTGCAAAACTGTAGTTTCCTATTGAATCAACATTTCCTCCTGCAAAGGTAATAGTAGTATTAATAATCAAATTCTGATCAGCAAACGAACTGATGTTAGCTGTCTGGAAATTATAAAACAAAGTTTCTCTATCAAGATCAGAAGTGTTCCATGAAAATAAGGTAGTATTGTCATAAATAGCATAATCATTATCTTGAGGGCTGTTTAAAGTAGGAATTCCAGGTAATCTATTAGTAACGTTAAAAGAATGCAATTCCCCTCTAACAATATTATTTGTAGTATCATTGGCATACCATCTATAGCTGACATTTTGATTTGAACTTAGGTTAAATGCACCAATAATAAAAGTGTAGACATTTCCATTTTTTGTAACTCTGGTTAAGTTTGTATAATTGATATAGCTTCCTGTGTAGTCAGATTCAATCCAAGTAGAGTGTAAAAAGCTGTCAGTAATTGTAGCATTAATTATCGCATCAGATGTCCTTATAACATTAGAAGGGCTGATTGTTACACTGGAAATAGTCGGAGCATTAAGATCATTAATTGTAAAATTAGAAGTAGTGCTCCTATTTGTATGGAAGTTCACTCCACAGTTCCAATAGACAGTATAAGATTCAAGTCTTAGCTCAGTAGAATTTATACTCCCTACATAAAGCTGATTTGAAAAAGGCAAACTTCTGTTCAATCCAGAAACAGTATAATTACATAGAGCATTTGGAACTGCAGTAGAATTTGTATAATTATAAGCAGCAGACAACGTTAGATTCTGGCCATATGAAATATTATTTAAATTGTTAACAACAAGTGTTGTATTGTATTCTATTTCTATTACATCATCAAGGTCTATTGAAGCACCTAAGCTGTTATTAGCAGTTATAGTATAATTCAATGGACCAAAAGGGTAAGTGTAATTCATAGCAGAATTAATGCTGTAAAGCCCCAAGTTCAAGCTTAAAAGACCCTCAGCAACCTTACTACTTCCTTTATTAGTTCTCCAAAAGCTTACATATACAGAAGTTATGCTGTTAGAAGAGCTTATGTTAGCTTCTAAGGTTAAGGTTTCGCCAGTGACTATAGGAGATGTAGAGCTAATAATGTTATTGTTTTGGTCTTTTTCTGTAAGGGAATTAAAAACAGGCACATTCAAGCTAAAATTTAGTATTCCAAACCTTAAAAAATTATTAGTAGAAACTCCAAGAGAAGAAAGAGACTCTCCCCCCTCTCCTCTAAAATATGAAGTAGCTGAAGTTGATTCATTGGTGCTAAGGCTATAAGATCCAGAGTCAATACGAACATCTAAATCTGCCCCTTCGCCAGATATAGCTGCAGCATAATTAACAAATAATATAAAAAATAGCAAAATACCTAATATCCTAAAAATGTGTTGTATCATCCTCTTTTTTAAAATCTTAATGAAATTTGGTTATATCTTTGGTTATATAAACATTTTTGTAGTATATTCTATACTGCTTCAAAAGTAAACAAAAGATAGATTTTTATATTTCTCTAATATTCAGGATAATATGGATAAAAAGGTTTTAATTATATCTTTGATTCTTGGGGTATGGCTTATTTCTCTTACTGTTTTTAGCTTTTCAAGCACCGGCAATACAATAAAAAGTGAAGAAAAATGGATATGCAATAAGGCAGAGTGTACAGAAACATACTCTCCAATAGAGCTTCAGCAGAAGTTTTGTGTATTCGAAAGTAATGATTTTTTCTGTAGTGTAGAGTCTAACGGGCAAATTGCAAGGTTGCCAATGTCGCAAATAAATTGGACAGCTGTATCATCATCAATATGTAAAAAGGCAAAATGTGTAGAAGAGATCAGAGTAAAAGAGGTAGACTACGAAATAAACATCTCTCAGGCTGTCTCTAACTAAGCTGTTTTAATAGAACCAATGCTGCTCTAGCCATCAATT
>CAYIDE010000039.1:0-8524 GCA_964362065.1 Candidatus Woesearchaeota archaeon
ATAACATTATCATAACCTAACTAAACTTAGGTTATGATACCATTAGAGAGTATTAAACCGAGCATAAATAGTTTAAAGCATTAAATAAAATATGCAAGAAATGCTAAAAAAGCTCGAGAGAGAACTAGAAATACGCAATTATTCTAAAGAAAGTATAAAAAATTACCTATTTTATGTTAAAAGATACCTTGAATTTTGCAAAGGGGAGGCATTAAACCTTATAGCCAACATAAACGAAGATAGTGCAAAAGATTATTTGCAGAATAGAAAGAAAAATAGGGGCCCATCAACAATCTCTTCAGAGATGTCTGCAATAAAATTCTTTTTTAATAATATCTTGCATAAAGAAATTAATTTTGTTCATCCAAAAAGAAATAAGAAAATACCTCTAATATTAACTAAAGAAGAAATAAAATCAATGATTAACTCAACTAGAAACATTAAACACCAAATTATTTTAAAAATGTTATACGGTTGCGGACTGCGGGTATCTGAATTAATTAGTTTAAATAAAAAAGATGTTAATTTTGAAGAAGAGTTAATACACATAAAATTAGCAAAAGGAAGAAAGGATAGATTTGTTAAGATACCCTCATCTTTGATTTCAGATTTAAAAAATTATTGTGAATTATTAAACGATGAAGTTCTGTTTCCCTCCAATAGGGGGGGCAAATTGACTATTGAAACCATCCAAGAAGTTGTTAAGCAATCTGCAAATAGAAGTGGAGTAAAAAAAAGAGTTTACCCTCATCTTCTAAGGCATTCTTTTGCAACTCATCTCTTGGAGCAAGGAACAGATTTACGCATAATCCAAAAGCTCTTGGGCCATAGTGATATTAAAACCACACAGATATATACACAAATTTCACAACAATCTATAAAAAATGTAAGGAGCCCTCTGGATAACCTCTGACCATGGTAGTCAAAGATTTCATCCCCATAAGTGATGTAAAGCAAAGCGTAGAAAAGCCAGTGCAGGAAAAACCTTCATTAGATGAATTAACAACTATTGAATCCCCTGGCAGGCCTAGCCCTGCCTCAATGCTGGAGTCTCCTGAAATTAAGAAAAGAACCGCAAGGAAAAGAAAAAAAGAAATTAGCGAGCCAACAGAGATTAGAGAGCCAAAAAGAGACTCAATTCTAATAATCGCAGAAAAACCGCAGGCAGCAGAGAAAATTGCCTCTGCTCTTGGACAAGCAAGAAAATACTCAGAATTCGGAGCTTCATACTTCGAGACAGAATGGCAGGGAAAACCAGTGCTCATTGCCTCAGCTGTTGGCCATTTATTCAACTTAACTTACAAAGCAGGCCAGAGTGGCTGGCCCATTTATGAACTTGAATGGGCTCCTTCTTTCGAAAAAAATAAAAGCTCATTCACTAGAAAATACTATGAACTTCTTAAAAAAATATCCAGAAGAGCCAAAGAATATATTATTGCAACAGATTTTGACATAGAAGGTGAAGTAATAGGATGGAATGTCCTGCGCTTTATCTGCAAGCAGAACACAGCAAAAAGAATGAAGTTTTCAACCCTTACTTCCCAAGAATTGAAAAAATCTTTTGAATCGCCTCTTCCAGAGCCTGCATGGGGAAATGCTTATGCAGGAGAAACCCGTCATATTTTAGACTGGCTCTATGGAATAAACCTCTCAAGAGCCCTAATGTCCGCAATTAAAACCACTGGAAATTTTAAAGTGCTTTCTATAGGCAGAGTCCAAGGTCCTGCACTTAAAATTATAGTTGACAGAGAAAAAGAAATCTCTGAATTCAAGCCAGAACCGTTTTGGCAGGTTTTCGCACATGTAAAAGGCATAATTCTCAAACATCCAAAAGATATTTTTGATGAAAAAGAGCTGGAAAAATTCAAAAATTTAAAAGAGGGTGAAGCAGAAACTAAAAAGTCAGAAGAAAAAATTCCTCCTCCACATCCTTTTGATTTAACAACCTTGCAGAGAGAAGCATACCGCTTGTATAAAATGAACCCTTCTGAAGCTCTCCAGATTGCACAGCATTTATATTTAGACGGCCTGATATCATACCCAAGAACATCATCCCAAAAAATCCCTAAAGAAATAGAGCCAAAAAAGATCCTCAAAGCTCTTGAAAAAAATTTCCCAGAAACAAAGCATGCATCGCGCCCTGCACCAATTGAAGGAAAAAAGACAGATCCTGCTCATCCTTCCATATATCCCACAGGTGAATTCAAGCAATTAGCAGGAAAAGAAGAGAAACTATATACTTTGATAGCGAAGAGGTTTATCTCTGCATTCTCTCAAGATGCAAAAACAGCTAATAAAAAAATAATTCTCACATCGCAAACAAAAGATGGGTCTGTTGCTTTCACTGCATCAGGATTAGCTGTTCTTGAAAAAGGATGGACCTCGGTCTACCCAATAATTATAGAAGAATTCTCATTGCCAGACATGAATGACATGCAGCAGATAGAAAAAATAGATATTCAGCAAAAAGAGACTTCCCCTCCAAATAGATACACTCCTGCTTCACTTGTCACTCTCCTTGAAAAAAAGAATCTCGGAACCAAAGCAACCCGCTCTATGATTATCGAGACTTTATTTGAAAGGGGATATTTAGACGGCAGAAGCATCCAAGCAACCGCCTTAGGAATGAAGCTTATTGAAGCTCTGGAAAAATACTCCTCAATAATTATTGATGAGAACCTCACACGCCAGCTTGAGGAAGACATGGAAAAGATTCAGGAATCCACCAATGATCTTCTTAAAAAAGAGCAGGAAGTTGTTTCAAAAGCAAAGCACATTATAGAAGATATTGCAAAAGAATTCAAAGTTAATGAACGCGAAATTGGGCTTACTCTGCTTAAAGGTATTGAGGAAATAAGAAGAGAAGAACAGCAGTCAAATACCCTCATGCCCTGCCCTTTATGTAAACAAGGCATGCTTAGAATATTATACTCTAAAAAGTCTCGCAGATACTTTGTTGCCTGCAATAAATATCCAGAATGCAAACAAACCTACTCTCTTCCTCCTAACGCCCTCATAAAAAAATCAGGAACCCAGTGCCCTGCTGATCAATTCTCTAAGCTTCTCGCAATCAGAAAAGGCAGAAGGCCATGGGAATTTTGCTTTAATCCCCTATGCGAGATAGAAAAGGAAAAACGGGAAGCAAGGGATAGCAAAAGTAATTACACTTACTCGCAAAAATAGGCATGTTCTATTTATGGGGAGTAAATAAGGTCTTTCTGTAAGATAAACCAAGCTTATACATATCCATAAGTATGGTTTATTTATGAGTATATCTATCTCTAGTGCTGTTAAGCTAATTAGTGATGGCTTAGAGTAAACTAATGTCGATAATTCTGTGAGGTATTTTATTCGGTATTGAATTTTTATTCATCTTCTTCTCTCGTTCTCCAGGCTATTCTGTAAAGAACTTGAATTGTTTTGATATTCGTTTATTTTTCGTAGAGTTAACTCAATCCCTTCTTCGAGCTCAGGATGCCATGGTTGTGTTATGGTATGAATTTTAAGCAAGTCTTGTATTTTAGATTGATCAAACTTCGATTCCAAAACATTTCTTACAAGCCTATTAATCTTATATCTTCTTTGCTTGCTTAAATTACTTATATTAAATTTCAAAATATCAGCATAAATTCTATGAAGCGCTCGAAGACTTTCTCCAAAAAGAAAGTTATTTCTTCTGGTCTGTGTATATATTAAATCATAGAATGATTTAATGTAATCTATATCATGCACCCTCTCCAAATTGTTAGTAACCATGCACAATCGCTCAAGACCGATACCCGTAACAAAAAAACTAGAATTAGCACTTTCTTCAATCCGTATAATATTCTTTGCATCTGAAGTATCCCCATTATAAACTGGTTTCCAGAATAATTTCTCTACAGTTCCTATTTCAAGTAGCTTTTGATGTTTTTTTGTCCCTCTGTTAAAGAATATTTCATTTCTGTACCCCCAGAGTGTGGGCCTATAAAGATGAAGTGCCAGAAACGTGTCTCTGCTAGCATCTGGAATTAGATTCTCTTCAAGAATACCCTCTTCTAAAAATGCTTGTTTTGAAAAATCGTCTTCTGGTACTACAAAGTTGAACGAATATTTTCCCTTAGTCAGCATTGCAACGCTTCCACCAGTACAATACGACACATACAAAGACTCTTTTGGTATTGAATTTTGCATTAAGAAATCAATAAAACTACGTATTTGCTCACGATACACCAGACCATAATCTACTTTCCTGGCAAAGCTCAATGCACCATACACATCAGCTAACTCAAAAACTCCTAAGTACCAATACCCTTCTTCTCTATGTATAGATGGAAAGTCCGTTAACCTAATACAACTTTGAATCGTTGAGATACAATGATCATGATTAAAATTAACATAGTTTCCATATTCCTGTAGCCAGTGATATTCTGAAAAACTTAAGTTAAATTGACCAGGGTAACCTTCATGAATAAGCGGTGCTCGTGCAACCTTTTGCGTTTTAGGATATTTCTGACAGTTCTGAACCTTCTCTCTTAATAAACTATACATCATTTTCTCTCTCCATAAAACTCAACTCTAATACTCCTTGGCTGTTTTCTCCGTAGCCTTTCTAAATACTCATCTGTTTCTTCACTGATATAGTACCATTTTACCCTACCGACAAAATCCTTGCAATATTTAGCACCTAAAATCACACAGTGCCCTAAATCCATGCCGTCTGCCTTGCCTAATAACTCCTTACTTTCCCTCTCCTCTGCTGCAATTTCCTCTATAGAAATCTTATTAGAGGTTTTTCCCTTCCTTTTTTTTCTAATAAATTCTGAGCAATATATAGGTCTCCTGCAGTAAAATCGAGATAACCAGCACTTTTATAGATTCGAACAACCTTCTCTTCCAGTTTAGTCAAAATCTCATCCCTAGGAATTTTAAAAAAATAGCTATTGCTCATTTCTCACCCTCCTGAAAAATTTTTTCCTATAGGAGATGCCTCTCTTCTCAAAATATCTTTCAATAGTGGTATGTGCTTTTACGCCTAACCCGCTCGAATAGTAGTAGCCAATAACCGCGAATCCAAAAGGACCTACCATAGGCATATTAGAGACACCTCTACTATAGATACTAAGAATTTGACTGTCAGTAAGATGTTTAGGGCAATTTGTAGCAAGTATTCCAATTTCCAAATCTCTTATTTTTTCAAGTGTCGAGATTAACCTTCCACCAAATGCTCTATTTCCAGTAATTCTTCTCAGAAGACCATAATTTGCTTTACTTATCATTTTCTTCCTCCATTTTCCCAACAACCTCAAAAGAATTAAGATAGTAAACAAGTCTTGGTTCATCTACACAAAATAGTATTTCTCTTCCATCCTCAAACCTATATGTCATTTTATAATCTAAAAATCGTTTGGAAATACAACTGCCCAAGTATCTATATCTAATACAGGATTCAGAGCTATCAAATTCAAGAATGTTTGTTCTTAATATATCATCTGTCATTTTGCTCCTTCAAGTTTTACTAATTCTCTGCTCATATTCTAATTAAGTTCTTACTATATTAATATTTTTCTGACAAAAATATTCTTATAGGAATATTACCTATAATAAAAAGGAACCGAAATGTTTATAAATAACCTTACTATTATTAATATAAATTAAATTTTAGTAAGGTTGATATTTATGGACAAAGTGTATATCGAAAGAGAACTTGAAAGTAAGATACAAAAGTACCTTAAGAGGAAGGAAATCATTGCAATAGTTGGAGCTAGGCAATGTGGAAAAACAACCCTGATGAAGCATTTATTGAAGAATCTTAAAAACTCTAAATTTATAAGCTTTGATGATCAAAAAATACTGCAGATATTTGAACAGGACATAGATTTATTCATTAAAAGATACATAGATAGAATAGACTTTCTATTTATAGACGAGTTTCAGTATGCAAAAGATGGAGGAAAGATTTTAAAATTTATATATGATAACTATAAAACTAAAATAGTGCTCTCTGGCTCTTCTGTAATAGATTTGTCAGTTCAAAGCATTAAATTTCTTGTTGGAAGAATACTTGTATTTACTCTTTACCCTTTATCATTTGAGGAATTCCTTAAATTTAAAGACCGGAATCTTTATGATATATTAAAAAGAGATATAAAGATCAGGAATATTACCCATAATTTAATTAGAAAGATATATGAAGGTTACGTTATCTTTGGAGGATATCCCGAAGTCGTTCTTGCAAAAGAAAATGAAGAAAAAATTGAAATAATAAAGAACATTTACAATACATATCTTCTAAAAGAGATTAGAGAAATACTTCAAATAAATGATGATGCAAAACTTGCCATCTTAATAAAGGCCTTAGCGCTTCAGATAGGGAATGAAGTAAATTATAATGAGGTTTCTCTATTAACCGGATTTAAATATAAAGAGCTTATTGAGAAACTTAGTATATTAAAAAAAACTTTTGTCTGCATAGAAAGCAGGCCATATTTTTCAAATAAAAGGAAAGAACTAGTTAAATCTCCTAAATTCTATTTCTTAGATAATGGATTTAGAAATATTTCCATAGATAATTTTCAAGAGTTAGATAAAAGAACGGATAAGGGTCCGCTTAACGAGAATTTTGTAGCTTCTGAGCTATTCAAAAAGGAATTAAAACTAAATTATTGGAGAACTAAATCTGGGGCAGAAGTAGATTTTGTTGTAGAAAAAGAAGGTAAATTAATTCCTGTGGAAGTTAAATCCATTATTAAAAAGCCTGTTTATGGAAAATCTCTTAAGAGTTTTATTATAAGTTATAAACCAAACAAAGGTTATATTCTCTCAGAAGATTATTATAATGAACTCACATTAGAAAATGTAAAAATTAAGTTTCTTCCTATATTTATGGTTTCAAAATTATTTTAATCAAATATCTATTATTCAAATAGGAATAAATATATAAATCATTTATTCATTAAAATTAGGTGGTCTTCGACATATCTCAACTCAAGAAAATAAGAAAATATCTTAGTTTGACCCAGCATCAATTTGCAAAGCAATCCGGTGTCAGCCAAAGTATGATTGCGAAAATAGAGTCCGGAAAACTTGACCCAGCATATTCAAAAGTGAAGAAAATTGAGTCAGCTCTTGCTGCTCTATCGCATAAAGAAGAGAAAAAAGCAAGGGACATCATGACTCTTAAAATTATCTCGACAAAGCTGGATGAAAAAGTGCTATCTGTAATCAGTTTAATGAAAAAGCATAATATTTCTCAGATTCCAGTAATAGATAAAAATAAAGTTATTGGTTTAATTACAGAGTCTTCTATATTGTCCAAACCTCCTGAAGAATTGAAAAATGCAAAAGCGCGTGATGTAATAATAGACTCTCCGCCAATAATATCAAAGGAAACAGGATTAGAAGTAATAAAGCAGTTATTAAACTATTATTCATGTGTTTTAGTCAAAGAAAAAGGAGAATTAATAGGAATTATAACAAAAGTCGATTTGATAAGAAGTTTAGTGTAATAAACTCACTAATTCATAAAATATAGTGCAATTAAATACTAAATGTGTATATCCTATTTTAAATCCTTATATCTCTTCCACTCTTCATAAAGCTCTGATGTTAAAAAACCATACGGCCCAGACAAAACATGAAAAGCTGTTGGCTTATCTAAAATATCTCTTTTCTGAAAAGCCCTTTGAGCAAATATAGGCAAAGCTATATATCTTCTAAAACTTCCTTGCTTTAGAATAACTAGCCTCTGCATCTCGCCATTTCTATAAAAAAAATTAACTCTGAAACCGAAATTCTCTAATTCTTCTCTTTGATAAATTACTTTCCCACGCAGACTCTTTTTAAAAAAGCATCCTTCAGAAAAATCTAACGAGATTGCTTTCAAACTAAGGTATCCTAAAGAAAAAATTGATTTCATGCAAAAAATTTATTTGCCTTTTCTTTGCCAGGCTCGCAAAGAAGGTCGAACTTTAAGATTATGGCTCTTTGAACTTAAACCGCGGGATTTTTTAGCAGCAGATGTTAGGCCTCTCTGCGCCCTATTTTTATTTTCTGGCTTGCATATCCAATTAATAGTCTTATCATTCGTTATTTCTGGCTTATGAGAATCAACCATGATAACTTCATAAAAATAATACCTTCCATCTTTGCCGATAAGATAAGAATTTAATACATCTAAGTTTCTATATGCTCTTTCTGCCCGAATCTCTGCAACCCACTGATAACTCATTTTTAAAGTCTTTCGCACATGCTGTTTTCTGCTCTTCCTTCCATGCTTATGCCTTGACCTTTTCCTGCCGCCACGCTTCAATCTAACTCTGATAATAACAAATCCTTTCTTTGCTTTATATCCTAATGCCCTTGCTCTGTCCAATCTTAAAGGCTTTTCAACTTTAACTAAGCTTTCGCCTGCCCTCCACTGAATCAGAAGTGGTTGAAGCATCTCTCTGCTTGGTTTCCTCCATGCTTGTGCAAGATAATGATACATTCCTTGTGCCATCTCTCTCCTTGCAGAAATTGGTTTTTAAATCTTTAGTTAAATATC
>CAYIDE010000040.1:0-8355 GCA_964362065.1 Candidatus Woesearchaeota archaeon
TTCCAATGCTACAAGTGAGAAATGATTTAGAAAATATGATATATCTTAATTGTACTTATATCACCAATCCAATTTCTGGGGTATTCTTTCCAACAACTTTTCAAGCAGCCTGCGGTCAGGGATGTGGTTATTCAAGCGGATTACTATTTACGCACGATTTTAATTTATCTGAAAATATACTTTTGCAGAATACTGCTATGACAAATTACAAGAGTTATTCTTTACCTGCAGGTTATAGCGGTGCGCCGGTTTATGCTTATTTGTCTAAACAACAAAACATCCCACAGAGCTTAATATACTTTGGAGATAACAGAATTGATGCACCCACAGTAAATCAGAGCATATTTATCAAAAACGGTATCTACGCTGGAACAGAACCTAATGTACTTTCCCAACTTAATATAAGTACTATTGCAAGCGGATTATTTTCATTTGTTACATTGCATATTGAAAATGGCGGAGAGTGGCTAATTGATGGCCAATCATGGTGGAGATTTTTAGTTTATATTAATTCATCAAAAAATGCTCTATCAGATGTGCTTATACCACAGCCTACTTCTGCAATTTTCACTAGAAATAACATAGAAAGCACACTGGGATGTGATGTTGCGAATCCATTGCCTTTGACATGTTTGCGATTATCAATAGGCGACCTTTTAAATGCGAGTTACTCTTATTATAATCCCTTTACAATAGAACTTACTTCTTTGAACTTTGTTTCAGGATATGAGAGCGCCGGGGGAGGAAATGGTATTGGATGGCCTTGGCCAGGGACTACTGTAGCGTTTTTTGGGCAGGGAATTAATCATCCTCCAGGTGTTTCAATACCAGCAGGACTAACATATTTGTTGAGAGATAGCGCCTCTATACCATCAAATGCTTTTTTTGCTACCATCTTTACCCAATCTAGTGTAAGAAGAGGAACTGCACCGAGTATATCTACATGGTATAATCCTATCGGAGGGAGCGAAGGTAAATATTTGTATTTTGGAAAACTAAGTATTTATCTTTCTCTAATACAGGGAAAGCCATCTTTTAATGTAAGTGTTAATTTGCATGTTCTACCAAGTATTTTTGGAGTAGTTAACGTTACTTATGACCGGGCAACAGGAAAAGAAGAATATGCACTAGAAATGAAGATAATACAAGCATGGCCAAATGGAACTAAAAAAGAATTTGAGAATTTTACTATTTCTTTAAATGAAAGCGTTTTTAATTCACAATTTCCAGGAAAACAGGCATTGTATTCTGGTGTTGGAAATGAGACACCTTTTTCTTTTATTATTCCTATTACTGATAAGTATGCAGGTAATCCTGGCTCGGATTATTATCCTATTGGTTTTACAATTATGAGACAAACTCCTCCATTACTGGATCAGGTTGTAGCGACATTTACTTCAAGTCCTAAAGCAAAAGCAGCAGGATTGCAATATGCGCAGGAAAGATATTTTGATATTTACAATTGGAAGCCGTTTGATGAAAAAAAAATTCAGGTATCAAATCTTGATTTCCTAATGCCACATTCTTTTACATTAAATATAACTAATTTTTCTCTTGGAACTTGCGGAGGACCGCTTTTGCATCCGCGGTTTTTGAATATAACTCTTAAAGATAGTAAAATAGGCGGACCAGAAACTACATTTACCAGTATTTCAGGCGGGCCACTTACAGGACAAGCACTCGTTGTGCCAGGGATTGGTATTGTTGAAACTAGAAATATTATTGTGAATGTGAGTGCGCGCTATGGGCTTGGAGCATGGCCTAAAGTAAACTGTACAGGTAATTTTAGTATTGATGCTCGAACAGACCTTGTTGGAGCTGATCCATCGGTGTTAAATTATAATTTTACGATTCATGCTTTTGAAGTTCATCAATGCAGTGAGGCAGATACTTGGGGAGTATGCTTGCGTGAACCAGCTTTACTTGCATTACCTGATAAATGCACTTGGAATTATACTGGTCCTTTAACAACTGCTCCTCCAGGAGATATAGGTTCTATTGGTAGTTTATGTTTGGAATGCTCTTCATTTTCTGGGTTGTCTTGCAGTGCTTATAATAATAATGAAAGCTGTATTCAAAATAATTGTGAGCTTCATTTAAATGGAAATTTTGAAAAATGTATTTGGAATGAAACCTTAAATGTATGTGTGAACTTTAGAAATCCATGCACTTATTTTGATATTGAGCATTGCTCTCCTCAGCAAAAAACCGGCATTAAGGAATACATAAATGTCAGCGGGCCTCCTGCATTTTGCCAGCCGTACAATGAAACGATACGCTGCAGAGGATATTTTGAATTAGGATTTTTTGGCATCTGGGAGTTTGTTATAAGTTTTATTATTGTGTTGGGGATGTATGGAATTTGGTATTTGAGGAGACAATGATAAATTACTATCTGATATGCCCAAAGCATTAAAAATACCTTCTGCTTTTTTAAATTAGGCCTATAAGTTAATGGATAGACTTCCCGGCTTCGGACCGGGCAATCAGGGTTCGATTCCCTGTAGGCCTATACGAAGGTTTAATAAATATATATAATATAAATGAGTATGCAAAATGAAAAAATGAAGGAAAAGGATATTAAAGGATTGAGCGTTAAAAAGAAGGAAGATTTTTCAAAGTGGTATAGTGAAATAGTGCAGAAGGCAGAGCTAGCAGATTTGAGATATAATGTTAAAGGTTTTTTAGTTTTTCAGCCTTGGAGCGTGAAGGTAATGGAAAAGATTTATGCTGCGCTTGAATCTGTGCTTCAAAAGAAAGGACACCAACCTTATTTTTTTCCGACTGTAATTCCAGAAAGCAATTTACGGAAGGAAAGCAGTCATGTTAAAGGTTTCACACCAGAAGTTTTTTGGGTTACTCAAGGAGGAAATGATGTTTTTGAGGAGCGTTTAGCATTGCGTCCTACTTCAGAGACAGCTTTTTATCAGATGTTTTCCCTCTGGATTAGAAGCTACAAAGACCTGCCCTTTAAGACTTATCAGCGAGCAAATGTATTCAGATATGAGACTAAAGCGACAAGGCCTTTTTTGAGGAGCAGGGAATTTCATTGGATTGAAACTCATTGCGCACATTTGACAGAAAAAGATGCAATGCTACAAGTAGAGGAAGATATGCAAACTACAAGGGAATTACTTTATGAGCAACTTGGATTGCCATTCATTTTTTTTCAACGTCCTGCTTGGGATAAGTTTCATGGAGCACATAGAACTTTTGCCGCTGATGTACTGCATCCTGATGGAAGAGTAGTGCAGCAGCCATCTACTCATTTGTTACAACAGAGCTTTTCCAAGGTCTTTAATGTAATGTATAAAGATAAAGATGGAAAAGACAAGTATGTTTGGATTACATGTTATGGACCAGCAGTTTCGAGAATTTTTGCGAGCATGGTTATTGTACATGGGGATGATAAGGGTTTGAGATTTCCCTGGGCCTTCGCACCTTTGCAAACAGTGATAGTGCCTATAGGCAATGAAAAATCTGTCTTGAAAAGAGCAGATTCGCTCGCAGAGAGAATTGCTTCACATGCTTCTGTACTTGTGGATAAAAGCGATAAAAGTTCTGGAGAGAAATTCAATCATTGGGAAATGAAGGGCGTGCCTTTGAGAATTGATTTAGGTATGCAAGAAATAGCTAAGAAAAAAATAACAGTTTTCCGTCGGGATTTAGATAAGAAAGAAGTTATTTCTGAAAATGAATTGCTTAGATATGTTAATAAAGTTTCTCGTGAGAGTGGAAAAAACTTGCTTAAACAGGCAGAGAAGGCCTTTGGGAATAGGATTAATGATGCTAGAAGCATAGCCCAAATGAAAAAAATTATTGAGAGTGGCGGGATTGCAAGATGCGGATTTTGTTCTGTAGAAAAAGAAGGTGTGAAATGTGCAGAAGTTGTTGAGAAAGAGACTGGAGCAAGAGTACGGGGTACTAAATTTGAAAAAGAAAAGGCTAAAGGGAAGTGTGCTGTTTGCGGAAGGGAAGCACATCATGAAGTTTATGTTGCAAGGGAGTACTAGTTATAGAGTGCTTCTAGCTTATGTATTTGGTTTTTCCATGCAAATGCTCGCATACTAAACTTGGCTTTTTTTCCAATAATTATTTTTTGTTGTGACGTTAGAGAGTAGATTGTTTTAAGTTTTGCTGCGCAATCTAATGTGTTACCTTGCTGAAAGAGAAAACCGTTTTTATTATTTTGTATAATATCACGGGTTGCAGGAATATCACTCGCCAGAACAATTTTTCCACGCGCCATTGCTTCCTGTAATGATTGAGGCATGCCTTCACTTTTTGAGGGAAGGACGAATATACTTGCTTTGTCTAATATATTTATTTTTTCTTTTATATTATAGATAGGAGCTTCAAAATGCACTCTGCTCTTAATATTTAGAGACATTATCAGCTGCTGCAGATTTTTTTTATATTGTGCATCTACAGGACCAACCATAGTCAGTTTAAATAAGGGTTTTTTTATTAAAGATATGGCTTTTAGCAAGGTTTCTATATTTTTGATATAAGATATTCTTCCTAGAAAGATGATTGAATTATCAGATTTTCTTATTTTTAGTTTTGGTGCAGCAAAGAATTCATTGTCTAATCCATTAGGAATATATTCTATTTGATTTTTCTTTAAACCAAGAGTTTGCAGATAAGGAATTTCCCATTTGGTAATTGCAATTACTTTCTTGAATTTAGAAAGGGTTTTAGGTCCAATAAAAAAATCATACAAACTTACTGCAATTCTTGATAATAAAGAACGAGTATCGGTTCGTGCAAATGGAGCATGCGTAACTAAAAGAACTTTCGCACCTATTTCCTTTGCTATGCTTAGTGCTTGAGTGGTATGCAGCTGTCGGTAACTGTGAGCAATAATAATATCAGGGTTAAAAGTGAGAGCTTCTTTTTTAAAATTCCAATACATGAAGCTTTCTCCTCCTAATTTTATAGCAGAGAATCTTTGAATAACAACAGATTTTAACTTATATTTCTCTGGAGCAAAGTAAGAAAATCCTTTTACACGATTTGAAGAAAAAATTTTAACTTCATTGCCTTTCTGAGCAAGAAGCAATGCTTCTTGTTTTACTCTAGAATAAACACCACAAATTCCTGCACTATAGTTAGTAAGTTCTAAGATTTTCATATTTATCTAATTGAGTGCTGCTTTATAAATTCTTTTTTTGAGAGTTAATGAAGTGCGATACAATTAAAAACATCTTTATATTATCCGAATTATGAGTGCTTTGCAATTTTCTGCAGGTGATGAGGTTAAGCTTCGCTTGGCTCAAGAAGAGCTTAAAGGAAGAGTCTTGGAAAGCTCTGATAAATCTATAATTTTGCTTAAACTTACATCTGGCTATAATATTGGTATTCCCAAGGAGAATATTTTAAGGAGCAGAGTACTTAGGAAATTTAAGGAAGAGAAAGAAGAATCTATTCTGCCACCTAGCAAAGGACTTTCTGCAATAGGTCTTGTTGTAACAGGAGGGACAATTGCAAGCAAACTTGATCCACGAACAGGCGGAGCAAAACCGCTGACATCTGTTGCAGAATTATCGCAATATTATCCAGAACTTTTTTCTATTGCGAGAGTGAAAACAATTGAAGTTCCTTTTATGATTGCTTCAGAGAGCATGAATAGTGAGCATTGGATGGCTATAGCAGAATCAATAAAGAGGATGCTAGATGATTCAGATATTCAGGGAGTAGTAATAACTCATGGCACTGACACTTTGCATTATACAGCCGCGGCGCTCTCTTTTTTCCTGCAGAAGCTGCAAAAACCTGTAGTGCTGACTTATGCGCAAAGGAGTATTGATAGAGCGAGCTCTGATGCACATTTAAATTTGCAATGCGCTGTTCGCATGGCACTTTCTGATTGCGCTGAAGTGATGATAGTAGGGCATGCTTCTTTGAATGATGATTTTTGCTTTGCACTTAGAGGTACAAAAGTGCGCAAACTCCATAGTTCAAGAAGAGATGCTTTTAAAGCAGTTAATATTCCTCCATTGGCGAAAGTTTGGCCTGATAGAGAAGAATTTCTTTCTTCTTATAATAAAAAAGGTGAAGGAAGCTGCGAGCTGGACACAGAATTTTCCGATAGAGTTGGATTAGTGAAATTTTATCCTGGTCAAGATGCAAGTATTCTTGATTTTTATGCGCTTAAGCATCAGGGCATTATTGTGGAGGCCCTTGGTTTAGGACACCTTGCAGTCAGTGAATCTGGGCATTCCTGGATACCGAAACTTAAAAAGCATATTCGTGCTGGTTTTGTGGTATGTGTTTCTGCGCAGACAGTATTCGGAAGAGTTGATCCATATGTTTATTCTAATGGGCGGGAATTATTGGATGCGGGAGTTATATTCCTTGAAGATATGCTGGCTGAAACTGCTGTGGTAAAATTGGGATGGGTACTTGGGCATTATGGCTGGAAAAAACATATTAAGGAAAAGATGCTGGAAAATATTGCTGGCGAGATTAATGACCGGCTTGAAACAGATACAGTGTAATGATATAGGGGTGACAAAGCAAAGGTTTATAAAAGCCATTCTGCTCGGATTGCTATGAAACGTGAACTTTATGACCTTACAGATGAGCCTTTTTTAATGTTTACAAATAGAGTAGGGCAGGTATTAGGTAGAGAAAGTATTATCCATAATATTGTTGGAGGGACTGCTGTGCAAAGTTATTTGTTTTATATGCTTTGTAAAATACATAATTCCACAATTCAAGGTTTGATTTCTGATCAATCTGTAAGAGTCCAGGATTACATACGTAGTACAGATGATATTGATGTTGCAATAAGACTTGAGGAGGAAGAGGATATTGATAAGATTAAGAGAATTAATAAAGTTGTGTCGGAATTGCCATTTGAAGAAATTTCACCTAATGGACAATATATTGTGGAAGTGAGAGCAGGGCGCATAGGAGCTTCAAGGCCCACTTTTAGAGTTTATGTAGACAGCAAAGGAAGCGATCAAGAAGTTATAGCTATGAATATTAGCAGAGGACAACCTGGCTCATTGAAAAAATTAGATGATAAATGGTACAATCCTTTTCTTGATAATTCACAATCTCTAGAAGTGTCCTACAATGAAGAATACTCTCTAAAAATTAAAGTGTGCAGGCTTGAGCATATATTATCTACAAAAATTGCCGCAGGGAGAGCTAAAGATTTCATGGATAACAAGAACTTAGTAGATTTAGCAAAGGAAATAAATTATCCAATTGATTTTAAGATTATAGAGAAAATATTGATGCCTATGCATACAGATGCTTATGGGCACTTTATTCATAGTCATTATAGAGATTATCATTTTAAAAAGAGAGTTAGAAACTTTTAATAATCTCATTTCTTTAATAGTATTATGCAGGATTATGCTAAATTAGGGCTGAAAGCAGGACTTGAGATACACCAGCAGCTTGATACTGGAAAGTTGTTTTGTTCGTGTCCTGGATATTTAAGACAAGATGCTCCGGATTTTACAATAATGAGAAGGATGCATGCAGTCGCAGGCGAGAGTGGGGAAATTGACGCTGCAGTTAGGCATGAGGCAGTTATAGGAAGGACATTTATTTATCAAGGATATAGGGACAGTACTTGTTTAGTTGAGCTTGATGAATCTCCTCCCCTGCTTATTAATGAGCAAGCTCTTGATGAAGCATTGAAAATAGCGCTTTTATTGATGTGCGAAATATATCCTATCACGCAAGTTATGCGTAAGACTGTCATTGACGGTTCTAATACTTCAGGTTTTCAAAGGACAGTATTATTAGCTCATGATGGTTTTTTAATGACTAGCTTTGGAAAAGTTAAGATAGACACTATCGCTCTTGAAGAGGATGCAGCGCGCCTGGTAAGTAAGAATGAAAAGCAGGCAGTTTATCGTTTAGATCGCTTGGGTATTCCATTAGTTGAGATTGCAACTTCTCCTGTTTTGGATAAACCTGAAAAAATTAAAGAAACTGCTTTGAAGTTAGGAGAGGTTTTGAGAGCATGCAAAGTAAAAAGAGGCATTGGCACAATCAGGCAGGATTTGAATATATCTATTAAAGGACATGGGCGTGTTGAAGTTAAGGGATTTCAGGATCCTTCAATGATGATTAGTACAGTAGAGAAAGAGATTGAGCGACAGCATATTGAGCTGAAAGAGGGTAAAAATGCAGGAAGCGTAAGGAATGCTTTGCCTGATGGAAAGAGCGAGTTTTTAAGACCTTTACCAGGAAGCGCGCGTATGTATCCTGAAACTGACTTACCATTATTGCATATTTCCCGAGAGAGAATTAATTCTTTGAAGAAAATCTTGCCAAAATTAAAACAGGACATAAAAGATGAATTAGCCAAGAAAGGCCTGCCTTCAGAGT
>CAYIDE010000041.1:0-8229 GCA_964362065.1 Candidatus Woesearchaeota archaeon
TGGATATTTAAAAAAATTTATAAAGTGATTTTACACATAACAATTATGGAAAGTCTTTTTCAGAAGATAGCTTTGGGGAAGAGAGATGAAGATGTGCATAGGGAGTTCGTAAAATTTAGCAAGGGAACTTTTGAGCGTAGATTTTTGATTGGGGGTAAGAAAAAAAAACATGAGTGGATTGTTAAGACAGGTCCAGAATTTGCTAATTATCTTATTAGAGCATGTTTAGAAAATTCAACTATGCCTTTAGAAATGCAGGGAGTTATTGTCTCTACTTTTGATATGCGAAAAGATATATCCTTTCCTATTGAACATGTGAAGCAATTTATGGGCATCAAACAACTTGTGTTAAATACGAGAATTGAACCTAAAGTCTTGCTATCTTTGATGGAAAAATATCCTAAAGCATTTTACGCACTTTCTTTTTCTACGTCGGATATGGATTTAAAAATAAAACCAAAGATCCCTAAGAGTGCGAAGCCTGCAGCATCTAAGGAGAAAGAGCAAAGCGCTAATTTTTGTACTCTCAAAACATCAGATGCAAAAATAATACATGCATTGTTCTTTGATTTTCCTGAATTTAATGAAATAAAAATCTCCCACACTATTCAAATAACTGAAATTACCCTGCCGAAGGATGAGCAGGACCCTGTTAAAATAAGGGAAAACGCGAAAAGAAAAGGCGTTATTATTAGAAATATTATCTTAGATGGCAAAGTAATAAAGAGAGAAATTCCATTTGAAGCATGATTGGATTGAGCATAAATCATTTTTGATAATTTAATACTCTAATCCTTTTCTTGCTATTATTCCCTTATCATAAGGATGCTTGACTTTTTTAACTTCTGTAACTAAATCTGCCTGCTCAAAAACTTCTGGAAAAGATATATGTGAACCTGTTAAGATTAATTCTTGCTCTGGTGGTTTATTCTGCATGAGTTGAATAATATCCTTCTCCTGCAAGAGACCGAATTGAACTGCATAAAGAATTTCATCTGCTATGATAATATCAAACTGGCCTAGGCGGGAAACAAGATATTTATAAGCATCTTTGACCTTTGAAATATTTTCCAACGAAGGTTTGCCAATAACCCATGAACCAGTTCCGAATCTTTTATAGGAAAAATTAGGAAAATTTTCTAAAGCTCTGATTTCTCCAGGATAGTCAATTTCGCTGTCCCCAGTACCATTCTTCATGAACTGAACCAGATGTACAGAGTAGCCATTGCCTGCCGCTCTAAGCGCAGTACCTAAAGCAGCTGTTGTCTTGCCCTTGCCGTTACCCCAAAAAATCTGCACAAGACCTAAGTTTAATGCTGCCATAGAATTGTGTGCTTAAGGAGTTATTTAAAGATAATTATCCTGCGAGGAAGATTTAAATACTTTAATAACGAGAATAATTTTGATTATTACTAAGTATTTTAGTAGGAAAATTCATATGAATATTCATAATAATAAAATCCTAAGTTTAATTCGTGAAAAAATGGTTGTGACAAGTTTAGAAGTTGCTGAATTTTTGGGTATTTCATGGAATACAGCTGACAGCAGACTTAAAGAACTGCTGATAGAGGGCAAACTTAAGCGTATAAAAAAGAAAGGAGTAAACTTATGGCTCAAAAAATAATTTTTAGGAAAGGACAACTGGCTATATGGGTAATTATTTCAATAGTCATAGTTGCAGTCATAGGAACTTTCTTTATAATTCAAAAAAAACCAACTTCCTCAGGAAGCCAAGAATTTGATGTGCACCAATTTATTGTAAAATGTACTGCTCAACATGCAGATGAAGCCCTTAACATAATGCTTCCGCAAGGCGGCTTTATTGCTCCTCAAGACTATAAGAGAAGTAATTATACTGATGTTGTATTTCTTTGCAAAAATATTGGATATTTTAAGCCCTGCATCAATCAGCATCCTTTACTAATTAAAGAGATGAGTGAAGAAATACAGAAATATATTGAACCAAGAATAGAACAATGTTTTTCCTTATTACAGGAAGAGCTGAAAAGAAAAAATTATGAAGTGCAATTGGGAGGCATGGAACTAAAGGTATCCTTAGCTCCAGAAACTGTTTATATTGATATTGCTCGAAGGCTTACTTTGGCAAAAGATGAATACCTAAAAACAATTGAAGAGTTTCCAGTAATTATAAAAAATCCTGTCTATGATTTAGGTACAGTCGCACAAATTATTGCAAGTCAGGAATCAACTTACTGTTATTTCGAGTACCTTGGTTATTCTCTACTCTATCCTAGATGGGACATTAGAAAATTCACGATGTCAGATGCAACCAAAATTTATACAATAATGGATAAAAAAACAAATAAATTCATGAACATTGCAATAAGGGGGTGTGCTATCCCCCCAGGAATCTAAAATGGAAAAAAATAAACTATTTATTTTTGTGATATATTTAGAAATTGTTCTATTAATAGGAATGACTTTTTCAATATCATTTTTTATAAATGAAGCTCTTTCGGAAATACCAAATCCTCCAGATAATAACAAAAATAATTTATCATTTACAAGGATAGTATTGCTTACAATAGGAAAAATTATTTTTAATGAAAAAAATATTGTCTCTGCTCTTGAGCAAGAAGACTTACAATATGGGATTGCTACTTGTCTGGAATCTAAAAATGGAGAAATCTGTCAGGAATACCTGCCAAGCGAATGCCAAAATAACTGCAAGACTGCTTGCATACCGACATCTGCAAATGAAACAAGTGCCTGTTCAATAGGGACTTGTTTTGATAAAGAAACAGGAGCTTGCACCCTTGGCTCGCCAAAGGCATCATGCGAAAAATATTCTGGAACATGGTCTAATGACCCTTATGGGAATATTCCTGCCTGCAAGCAAGGATGCTGTTTCATTGGAGGAAAAACAGATTTTACCACACAGCGGGGCTGCTCTTATAACTCGCAAAGAGCAGGAGTTCCTTTCAGCTTTAAGTCTGAAATAAATACAGAACTTGCATGTCTCTCTGAAGCACAGCAGCAAGAGGAAGGAGCCTGCATCTTCCAGGAGGAATTTGAAAAAAATTGTAAATTTACTAAAAAATCAGAATGCCTGCAGTTGAGGGGAAAATTTGCATCTGGTTATTTATGTTCAGCCAAGGAATTAGGAACTAACTGCAGAGAGCAACAGAGGACTGCTTGCGCAGAAGACAATTCCGGCAATAATAAAGTGTATTGGTTTGATAGCTGTGGAAATAGGGAAAATATTTATTCTGCTAACAAGGCAGAGAGCTGGAATAAAGGCAGAGTGCTTTCAGAGAGCGATAGTTGCTCACTTAATTCTGGAAATAATCCTCTTGCGTATCAAGGAACTTGTGGAAACTGTAATTATCTCTTAGGAAGTATATGCGGAGCAAAAACTTCTAGGGAAAAACTTTTAGATTCAACTCAAGAATTTGTCTGTAAAGATTTATCATGTATTGATGAAGAAGGCAAAAAACATAAACAGGGAGAATCATGGTGTGCATTTCAGGGTGCTATTGGAGTGGATAATGGAAGGAGTGCAGATAGTGTAGGAAGCAGACATTATAGGAAGACATGTTTAAATGGAGAAATAAGAACAGACCCCTGCCAGGATTACAGGAATGAAATATGTGTATCAGAAATTACTAAATTATCAAACGGAAATAGCATTTCTTCAGCAGCCTGCAGAATAAACCTTGCATATCAGTGCTATGAATATAATAAGAAGGATAAGAAAGCCCAGTGTGAAAAAAATCCCGATTGCTTCATAAAAAAAGTTAATGTTGCTAAGAATTTCAAGTTTGATATCTGTGTTCCAAAATACAAGCCAGGTTTTTCCTTGGAAGATAGAGGTGATGGAGTTGAAGGAATCTGCAATATTGGCACTCAAAAATGCCAATATGTAAAGATCAAGAAAATAGGAGGCAGTAAAAAAATAAACAAAGAATGCATTGAAGAAAAATTCACTCAGCAAATGAATGATTTGTGCATGAGCCTTGGTGACTGCGGGGCACAGGTTAATTACCAAGGAGATCTTAGCACAGATGGATATAAAGTTCTAAAAGGAAGAAAACTTGGAAGCGTATATTTAGAAGGAATCGGAAAATACGCTGATGAATCTCTTTTTAGAAATCAAAGAGCAGATCCAGGAGCAGAGTATTTTTCTGAGTTAGGAATTCCTGGAGTTTTAGGGCAGGCAAATCTGAAAGACGGATTTAATTCAAAGGGAGTTAATACTGCAAGTAGTTTAATTGGAGTTGCAGGTATTGCGGCATATGCTGCAGCCCATAGTGGAATTGTAGGAGGAATTTCAGGACCTTTAGCAGCAGTAACAACAGCAGGTTCTGGAACTTCAGTAGCTATTGCTGGTGCAAGCTCTGCTCTTGCAGGAGCAGCAGTAGGTTTAGCATTAACTAGTTTCTTAATTGAAAAAACAGGAGTAGGAAGAGGAATTCCTCCTGCATTAAGTTATGGACTTATGGCTGCAGGAGCAGCCGGAGGCGCGATGCTGGGCCTTGCCTTTGCTGGAGTTGGAACAGGAGCTGGAGGAGCAGCAGGTATCAGCGGATTATTAGCGGTAGGCATAGTTCCGGTTATAGGATGGATAATTTTAGCAGTTGTAATAATTATAATTGTAGTATTAAAAGTATTGGGAATAGGCAAAACAAAGAAAGTAACAGTAACATTCCAGTGTAAGCCCTGGCAGGCTCCTTTAGGAGGAAAGAATTGCGGGAAGTGCGGGCAAGATGGATTTCCATGTGGCAAATATGCATGTGAGTCTCTTGGGCAGACATGCCAGTTTATCAATGAAGAAGAAAAAGGCATTGGAGAATGTGCTGACATTAATCCAAATGACGTGACTCCTCCAGTAATTACTCCTCTTACTAATCTTCTTCCACAAGATTATAGAATTGAAAAATTTGATTCTGGAATCAGCATAAAATCATCTGAATCAGATGGGTGTATTAAGGAAACATATCAACCTATTCTATTAGGAATTTCCCTTGATGAGCCAGGGCAATGCAGAATGGATTTAAATCGCACTGCTTCTTTTGAAGAAATGGAATTTGACTTTGGTATAAACAGCAGATTTTTGAGAAATCATACTCTCCCATTAAATATTCCAAGTTTAGAAAGTCTTGGCTTAGATGATTTCAATCCATATGCAAAATCAGACTACAATCTCTATGTTAGATGTCAGGACAAATCAGGAAATATTAATGAAGCTGAATATGCAATAAACTTCTGCATAAAACAAGGTCCGGATACAACTCCTCCGATTATTGAAGGACGAGAACCTTTTTTGGAGCAAGTAAGCTTTAACACTTCTTTCTTAAATGCGTCAGTTTTTACGAATGAGCCAGCAGAATGCAGATGGGATTTATTAGATAGAGATTATAATTCAATGATAAATAATTTAACTTGTGAAGATGATTTTGAAGATGATTTTGTTGACAATGTCAGACCTATACTAGGATTTGAGTGCAAAACAGAATTCCCAGTTTCAAAGAATGATAGTTTATTCTATGTAAGATGTTTAGACCAGCCCTGGCTGCCTGATGAAAATATCTCTTTAAGAAATGCAAACCAGCAAAGCTATGAATTTAAAATAAAAAAATCATCTCACCCATTGAAAATTGACAGCATAAATGTTGATGGAAAAAACTTTACTTTTGCACAAGAGCCATCCTCTTTATATGTAGAAGTAAGAACATCGGGAGGATTAGATGGCACTGCGCGCTGTTATTATAAATTAGGCAATGCAACAGATGAATTTCATGGATCTTATACTTTATTGCACAAATACACTTTCCAAACACTCTTTTCCGGCAATTACTTCTTGCCCGTAAGATGTGAGGATTTAATAGGAAACATTGCTGAAAAAACAGCTGAATTTAGTATAAAGATAGATAATGATTATCCAAAGGCGACAAGATTATATGCACAATCTGGGAACTTAATCTTGGTAACGCATGAGCCAGCGAGCTGTGCTTTCAGAACTGAAGGATTGAGAAGAGATGATGCTTGCGCATTCACTTTTTCAAATGCAACAGTAATGTCAGGGCAGGAGTATGTGCACTCTATACCATTTGATAATGCATTTCCTTATTATATTAAATGCAAAGATGCTTTTGAGCATGTGCCTGGTGATTGCACAACTATCGTGCAGAGAGGCGATGCTTTACCAGAGATTTTATAAAAAAGAAAGCTTTTTAACTTTCAGAGGCAGTAAATTTTATGGCAAATCACTGGAAATATTTAAGACAGGACAGGGCTTTTTATAATTCTAATGAATTCTGGGTTTATTTTGTACCTTTGGCTGAAAAAGATATATTGGCAAGCTTAGAAATACAAAGAGGAAAGGATTACTTAGGAAGTTTGGCTTTGCATGATGATGGCTCTGTCAGATATTTAGGAGATTTTTATCTTTTGGAGGATGCTTCATTATTTGAGGAAATAATCCGGGCAAAGGGATTGAGCAGAAAAGATCATTCAAAATTAGCAAATCTCCTAGAGGGTTTTGAATGCGAGAAGGCATTATGCTCTTATATTTATTGATTTTTAAATTTTAGTATATAATCTATAAAGGGTTAGCCTTTTTAGGTGCTAACCCCTTGTATTGTTATTCTATACAATACAAGTATTCAAGTAAAAGAGAGCAATAAAACCTTTCCATTATTAAAACGAAAAGTTTAAATAGTACAGTAAATGTACAATATTGTACTAAAAATGAACAATAGTCTATTTGGAAAAGGAAAAGAGAAAATACTAGAATGTTTTTATAGAAATAGAAAGAAAGAACTTTATTTCAGTGAGATTCTCAGAGAAACAAATCTGACTCAAAATACTACTTTAAAACATCTTGCTAATCTGCAAAAATTAGTTATCCTTATCTCTACTAAAAAAATAGGCAATACTTTTTATAAAATAAACTATAAAAATCATTTAATTTATGCTATTTTCTCTTATTTTGATTATAAGAGATTAAATGAACTGCCCTCTGAAAGAAAAAGAGCAATAAATGATTTTTTAGACAAAGTTTTAGTTAAACCCCTAATTGCTGTAATTTTTGGCTCAACTGCGAAAGGAACTTTTGGAAAAGAAAGCGATATAGATATTCTTTTAGTTTATAACAAGAAAGAAATAGAAGATTCAAAACTAAAGAAAAATATAGAGGCAGTTACAGGAGTTAAAATACAACCATTTATAATTGATTTTGATTATTTTAAAGAACAGGTAATGAAAGAGGAAGATAATGTTATCACTCATGCAATTAAAACAGGTTTTCCTATTACAGGAACCGATAAATTTTATCAAGAGGTGTTAAATGGCTAAAGAAATTTGGGAGAAATGGCTTGAAAATGAAGAAAGGAGGCAAAAAGATTTTGAAAGGTATCTCAACTCAAAGAAGATTAAAAAAGAAACCGAAAATAATGAGCTTGTTCAAGGTCACTTAGATAAAGCAGATCATAACCTAAAATTTGTCAAATCAACATTAGAGCTAAAAGAATTTAATGATTGGGCGATTGTAAGTGCTTACTATTCTATTTATCATGCTTCTTTGGCACTATGTGCTTTGAAAGGCTATTCAACAAAAGACCATTTAGCAACTTTGCTTATCCTTATTAGAGAATTTTATCAAAAACAATTAAATAAAGAAGAAATTGAGATGGTTAGCAAAACAACCATAGAGAAAGAAGAAGTTCTTTACTATATTGAGGCCAAGGCAGAAAGGAAAAAGGCAAGCTATTCAACTAAAATTCTATTTGATGAAAAAGAAGCTGAAAATCTGCAAAAGAAAGCGATAACTTTTGTGAATAAAGTCAAAGAAATAATTGATTCTAATTCTCTCTAAAAATTCTTTTTAGAAATAAATAAGCAAAAACTGTGGCGGCTCACCAAATCAAAGATTTAAAACAATTTTTCTAATCCTAGAGAAACAGCACTTAATTTTTGTTCTCTTCTACTTTCTGCTTTTTGATGTAATTTTTTAAGGAATTTTAGAATTAAAATAAGTCATCAATACTCTTTGGTCTATCTTTTCTTTTTATTCCAAGAACTGCAAAAAGTTTAGATAGATTTTCTTCTCCAGGAATATTTCTGCCTTGTGCATAAAGATTAACCAATTGCCTTGAAACTCCTAATTGCTCAGCAAGCCAAGATTGATTTTTATTCAATTTTTTGAGATTTTCCTTTATTAATCTACTTAAATCTTTGTTTTTCTTTCTTTCGCTTCTTTGTCTTGCT
>CAYIDE010000042.1:0-8079 GCA_964362065.1 Candidatus Woesearchaeota archaeon
TAAGCAAGGAGATATTTGGTATTGGCATCCAGGAAGTGATAATAACTCTGTCGCGAGGTTCGAAGCGGGTTCGGACGGGGCTGGCTTGGATTGCAATTGGGATCCGTCTTATGCGGATTCGTCGATCGGGGTAAACGCGGCGAAAAAAGTTTGAGTATATCAAATATTTGCTAAAAATAGATAGTATTTTTCAATGTGGCTATTTTAAAGTGTAAATACTGATAGACAAAAGCAGTTTATAGTAATAATGAGATTACTTAGCTCTCACAATTTGAGCTACTTTATTAATTGGAGTAAACTGATTCCATGCAGCCTCAAACATCTGCTCCATAGCTCGGGCAAAGAATTCGCTGGAAAGCCAGACAGCGACATCATAATTAGGATGTACGCTCTTATCGTCAAGAAGCATGAACATCAATCCTTCAGAATCCACAATGGCAAACCTGCCCTGTAAGTTTAGTCCGGATATATCTCGGACATCAGCTATACGGGAAAGCTCTCTGGCAATTTTATAATTATCAGAGCTTATAGGTACTGCAATTTTTATGGAAACTCCTCTTTTCTTGGCTTTTTCAAACGCAGGCAATAGCACTTCCATTTTCCTGTTCAATCCTTCAGCAGTTGTCATCAGCGTAATGCTTTTTTCTGCTCCTCGAATCATCATGTCAAGATGATTGTACATATTCTGTCTCCCGCGCAGGCTGCCAGATAAATCAGATGGCTCTATAAACTTTATACCATTGGTGAATAGAGAAGTTAGTTCACGAAGTACTTCATCTCCCTTTAATTTTTCTAGGCGCTTGCTTTTTTCCTGTGCATTAATAACGAGATTTTTCTTTACTCTTTCTACTACTTCTTCTGGCTTAAGGGCAACAAACTTGATTGGCTTGCCTAACTTCATGACTATAAATCCCTTTTTCTCCAGCGATTCCAAAATATCATAAGTTCTGCTTCTTGGCACGTCAGAAATATTGCTCAATTCCCCGGCAGTAGAAACACCCCTCGATAAGAGAGCAGTCCAAACCTTTGCCTCATAGAGATTTAGATCAAAAATTTTGCGAAGTCTGCTCAAAAATTCTTCTTTGATAATCATGCTAATGTTTGGTGATGTTCGCCTCTTGTCCTTTTGAAATCGTTAGAGTATTTAAATCTTTTTACTGCAGTATTCCTTTCCAAGTACGAAAAATCAACTACTACATGCTCGTTGCTAATAGCAAAGTGAGAAGGTTGCTTGAGAGAATTAGCGTCGACAAAATCTATTCTGATTGCATTTATTCTTTCTGTTAGCAGATTATGAAAGAGTTTTAGTTTTTTTGCTATTTCTGGTGAACATGCAATTCTTAAGGTAATTCTATCTCCCTTTACCAAACCGCGATTTTTTCGCTCCACTTGAATATGTCTTGCTACCTCGCGGGTGAATCCTTCTGCTTCAAGTTCAGGAGTCATCTTAGTATCAAGAATAACTCTTAAAGTATCTCCTTTTTTATGGGCAACAGACTTAACATTTAGCTGTCTCAATAAAATCTCCTCTATATCCGCAGATATTTTTTCTGGGGAAATTATAACAGCTTCGCTAAGAGGCCATCTAAGTCCAATTTTAGCTTTGTCCCTCTCAAACAGCCCCCTCTCAATTATATTTATCATAATTTCAAACTTTTTTTCTAATTCCAGATTTATCATTTTCTGATTGAATTTAGGGAAATTAGAAAGGTGTATTGATTCTTCAGTTATTTTCTTATCTTTTCTCCATCTCTGCCATAATTGTTCGCTAAGGAAGGGTACTATTGGCGACATTATTTTTAGCACACCTTTAAGAATTTCAAAAACAATTGAATAAGTCTCGTCAGCCCTTTCTCTGATAATTTGGATATACTTTCTACTCAAGTCATTAATTACAAAGTCTTCTATAATTCCAGAGACTTCTGGATAATTATATGAATTATAGGCCTCAACTACTACTTTTACTAATTTATTGTATCTTGACAAAATCCATTGATCTTCAGTCCTCAAATCGCACTTTTCGTGCCTTAAATTGTTTGCAAAATTATTTAAATTCTCGATCATATAAAAGAATTTTTTTATTTCTGCAAATGATTTTTCATCTATACTGAAATCCTCGCCTTTGGAGAATTTTGCACAGTAATATCTAAGAGCATCCCTGCCGTATTTTTCAATCACTTGCGCAGGCGTTGTAATATTTCCAGCGGATTTGGACATTTTTTTCTTAGCAATATCAAGAATCATTCCATGCATTACAATTTTTTCAAATGGCTTTTTACAAAACTTAATCTGAGAAAGAATAAGCTGTGAATTCCACCATCCTCTTATTTGGTCTTTTCCTTCTATATTTAAATCAGCAGGCCAGAATTTTTTTATTTCTGAATCATTTTTAAGCGCAGCCCAGCTTGAAACTCCGGAATCAAACCAAACATCTAAGACTTCCGGAATCCTGTAAAGCTTTTCTCCTTTCTTTCCAGTAATAGTTATTTTATCAATCCATGGCTTATGCATTGAAATTTCTTTTATTCCAGATAATTTTTTTAGTTCTTTAACACTTCCCACAACTATTTTTTCACCTGTCTCTGGATTATACCAGATAGGAATAGGAGTTCCCCAATATCTCTGCCTTGAGACAGGCCAGTCACCTATACCACTAAGCCACGTTTTCATCCTTGATTTTGCCCAGGCGGGATTCCAATTTGTATTCTCATTATGCTCGATAAGTTTTTTCTGGATTTCAGAAATCTTAAAAAACCATTGTGGCTGCGAAATCATAAGAAGTGGAGTTTTATCTCTCCAGCATAAAGGATAATCGTGGTCGTAGGTTTGGCTATTTACTAATAATTCATCATCCTTCAGATCTTTAATAATTTCAGAGTCAACAATTCTGGCTTTTTTACCAGCATATTTTCCTCCCTCTTTGCTAAATGTTCCGTCACTGCTGATTGGCGAAGGCATGTCTAAGTTATTTTCCCTGCCTACTTCATAGTCTTCCTTGCCATGTCCTGGAGCACAGTGCACTAGTCCTGTGCCTTCTTCAGTTGTAACATATCTGCCAGATAAAACAATCCTATAACTTTCTTTTGCATTTATATTTATATACTTCGCCAAAGGCGATTTATATCTCCACCCATTCATTTTTTTACCTAAAAATTCTTCTTTTATTGTATAGCCAATACCTAATTTAGATATAATATCATCTTTTCTTTCTGAGGCAATTATCCATCTCTCCCCACTCGAAATCTCTATTTCCAGATATTTCGAATTAGGATTAACCATCACTCCAGTATTTGCCGGAAGCGTCCAAGGAGTCGTAGTCCATATCAATAAGAAAGTATTCTTCTTTTTTATCAAGGGAAATTTTACAATAATTGCAGTATCTTTTTGCTTCCCATACTCAATTTCATTATAAGAAACAGCAGTTTCACATCTTGGGCAGACATGCACAGGATATTTCCCAAGATATAAAAGTCCTTTTTTGTCAGCCTCTTTAAAGACTTCCCATATTTTTTCCATGTATTCATCTGAAAATGTTAAATAAGGATTTTTCCAATCCATCCAAACTCCCAAATCAGCAAAGGAATCATTCATGAATCCTATATGTTTAACAGCAAATTCCCTGCATTTCTGTATAAATTTATCCACACCATATTTCTCGATATCTTTTTTTGAATTAAAGCCAAGGTCTTTCTCAACTTGAAGTTCTATCGGAACTCCATGTCCATCATATCCTGGTCTGTCAATGACCTTATAGCCCTGCATTCTTTTTGAACGCATTGAAATATCTTTTAGAATCTTGTTTAATGCAGTTCCCAAATGTATGAATCCTGAAGCATAAGGTGGTCCATCCATAAAATAAAATTTTTTGCCTTTAATGTTATTTTTAATTGATTTTTCATATATTCTCTCATTTTTCCAGAAGCCCAATATTTCTTTTTCATTCATAATTTCTTTGCTCATAAAATAATATATATTTTCTCCTTTTATAGTTTATCCTAAATTCTTTTTATAGTCCATTTTGCATCAAAACTCTTCCAATAAGATACAACTGTTGCAATAACTATAAAAAAACTGGAAAAAGCCATAACTTTTTTACCTTGAAATGAGAGCCATAATCCAATTATCATTGCCACAATAATAATTAATTTAAACCATCTCCTGCCTGAAACAAGTTCATCGCGCGCCAGCCAAGCAAGTAATAATCCAACAGGATATGCCAGCAATAGAGCAATGATTATTAAAATAATCATAGAACATTCAAATATTCAAAGCATTTAAATACTTCTTTTTTTTCTGATAGAAATGACTCATGCATCTTCAAAAGATGAGCTAATTGGCTACCACAAGGGCTCTTTAAATACACTTATTGCAGAAAGAAATGAGCTTCTCCGCTTGGTGCAGATAACCGAATCCCTTATACAAGCGCATGCCAAAGAGCTTGAACAACTAGGAGTAAAGCTTCAAAATTCTTCATCTCCTGCTTTTGAAGTAAATTCTTCTAAAAAATAGGAATAATAAGATTTATAAATAGTATATATTATGTATATACATGTATTCAGAATCAAAAATAATAAGATTTGCAAAACCTTTTGGAAATGGAGCACATGTTTTCGTTCCAAAAGAATGGATTGGAGAAGAGATAGTTTTAGTAAAGCCAGAGGTTAAAAGCATAAAGGAAAAGATACTTTCAGTAATAAATGAACATCTTGATTGTATAATTGGAGTATATTTGTATGGTTCACATGCTAGATTTGAACAGGACAAGGATTCAGATATAGATCTACTAATAATAGCTAATAAAAAAATAAATCTCTCCTGTAAAGGATTTGAAATATTATGTTTAGATATAAATGAATTTGAAAGCGCTTTAAAATTATCGCCTCTGCTTATTTACTCCATCCTATCTGAGAGCAAGCCGATAATTAATTCCAGTCTGCTTAGAGAGCTAAAGAGCAAGCACGAGCCAAAGCTTGATGATTTTAGGGATTTTTTATCTGATACTAGAAGGATAATAAAAATTAATGAGGATTTCTTAAAATTTCATGAAGGAATTTATTTGTCTTCAGAAGCCATTATTTATTCTCTAGTGCTTAGACTTAGAGCAGTTTTCATCTTGAAAGCAGTTTTAAGCAAAGATAAATATACAAATAAAAAATTTATATCTTGGATTAAAGCAAAATCTCCCAAAGTTGATTTTGATTTAATTTATAGTTTATATAAAAAATCTAAAATAGGAATTAAAATAAGAGAGAATGTGAAAGTAGAAGATATTAAAATTTTATTAGAATTCTTAAATAAAGAAGTTCTAAAGTTCAATAATGGATAAAAGAAAGAAAAGACTTGAAAGAGGAATTGAATCATTAGATATGCAGGAAAAGATTCACAAAGAGAAGAGAAAGCTGGCTGAAAAACTTGGCGAGATCGAATTAGTAGGTTATTATGACCAAGAAATTGAAAAATTTAAAAGAGAGATAAGAAAAAAGAAAGATAAATTAGAAAGAAAATAGATTTTAGAAAGAAATTTAAAACCTCCATCTTTAAGAATTTCATGTTAATCATATCCGCATTTTACAAATACACTGATATTGAAAAGCCGAAGGTTTTTGCAAAAGAAACTCTTGAAAAGTGCAAATCCTTTGGCTTGAAAGGAAGAATTCTTTTAGTTAAATCTTTCGACACATCACACTATTCTAGCGATGATTACACCCTGAGAAACAGCATACTCGTCGCTTTCCAGATGCAAGTATATCGAGAGCTTTCTCGATTCTAATACTCCTTGTCTCAGATTTCTTGGCAGAAATAATCCAGCATATCCAGTCACTGCACGCAATTGGCGTAATATCGTTCCATGTTGCTCTCGCCACTGGAGCAGAAGCGAGGGCTATTCGTAAATCTGCTGGTATTTTATGCATTTGCTTCTTGATTGTTTTCATGTTGTATATTATAAAATATTCTATTTAAATATTTTCGGGGTTTATCGATTTTTACTTAACCGCTCTCCTTGTTGAGATACTATATCACTGCGAGGACTATAAAAATTGATATTTTATCTGCTAAATAAATTAGAGTAAGCTATTAAGAAAATAAAGGATATGAGGGTTATGAGGACTAGTATTCCAAGAGTATAGACTAATAATGAAACTGCCTCTCTCTTTTTTCCATCTATATACAACATTGCCGGCTTTCCAAAAACCAGGAAACCAGTGATGGCTGCGGAACAGACAAAGAGCAAAAGCATGGCAATTGGAATGAATAATGTCTCTTCTGATTCTGGTAGACTTTGAAGAGAAAAAATAAATGATACCACGAGAATTATATAGGCGGCAGTTCCAACTGAATTAATTAATGCCAGTCTTATTATTTTTTCCATAGTTATGGATATTATTCAACTTTTTATAAATATATATGAGCTGATTAATATTTAATCTTAAGGTTTGCGCCCTGATAGACTCAAGAAAAAAAGTATCCCGAATATATCTAAAAAATCAATTATTTTTAGAAAATATCACTGCTTTTTAGCTTTCTCTCTAACTTGTTTATTAAATAACTTCCAAATCTTGTCAGTAATAGGTTTAGGAACGCTGATTGCTTTTTGATTAGTAAGTTTATCAAGCCTCTCACCTAATCCCACGATGGCAGTCTCATTTCCAAGTTTAACTTGCTCTTTGGCTTCTTCTAGAATAATATCCCAATTTAACTTGTTATTTTTTATTATAGAAATAATGTCTTCATTATCCTTTATCCTTCCTGTTACGCTTTTCATAATTAGGATATCGCTCGGGTCTGCAACTTTTATGACTAAATTGCCTCCAAACTCATGAGTTTGGTTTGCTCTTTTTTTTATCCCATCTGAGAAAACAGAGCTTATTATCTTGTTGAGAAAAAGGTCAAATATAAAATCTCCAGATTCAAGGCGCAATATTGAAGGGGTATTTTTCTTTAAGCCATAAGTTTCTATAACTCTCTTTTCATCTTCCCTGAACTTTAGTTTTTTAAGAGTCTCAATAAAAATATCTCTATCGCTTTCTTTATCAAAAACAATATCAATATCTTGAGTTTCTCCTTTAAGTCCTCTAAGCATCATTGCTGTTCCGCCTATACAATAAACACTTAGCTTTTTAGGCAAAGCACGGCCGATTTCATTAAAAAGAGCCTCTTGCGCGTTTACGTTTATCATTTTAAATTAATCTGTATTCTTCTAAATCTGCACGATTTAGCGGAATATAAACTTTCCATTTCTTTTCTATGTCTTTAAAGTCATCTGAAGAAAGATATCTGACAACAGAGAGATATTTATCATTTATCTTAGGAGTTGTCAATGATCTGAATCTTTTAGGCATTTTTCTTACTTTTCTTATGAACATTCGAGCTATTTCGTATAATGCAGATATTTTTCTTGCGAGTCCATCTTCTTTAGCTAATCTGTACAAATAAGACCAATCTTCTATTTTTCTAAAAAGAAATAAAGAAGAAATAATATACCTTACTGTGCCTTTCTTTAGCGCATAAGTCAGCAAGTCTTCAGCTTTAATCTTTCTTCCGTGAACAAAATAATCTTCTTTATCGATTATCTTAAATGCAGGATTAGGCATATTATCGTTGAATGCCTCTAAATAGCTGGTTCCCTCTTGCTTATTCAATGGAGTTATAGAATAGACTCTCTTTTTATTTGGAAGATATTTTGTTCTAATATAGCCAAGTTTTCTAAGTCTATGTAAAAGATAAATCGCTTTAGCTCTGTCTATCTTAAGCTTCTCTTGAACATCATCAATCATTCGAGTGCCTTCTATTGCATTAATTATTGGTTCATATTTTTGATATACCATATTAAATCTATATATATATAATATATAAACCTTTCTATTTTTAATCTAATTATTAAATGTATGACTAATAATATATAAATAAAGTCAACAATAATAAGAAAAGAATGGCTAGTCCCCTTAAGTGTAAGACACCCGGACCAAGCTTTAGAAAGAAGTGTTCCAACTGGGAATTATTTTTATGTGTAAGTTAGTAAAATAGTTCATCTTATCTTTTTATCGCCTTCTACAAGGAATTTCTTCATTTCTTGAGAGA
>CAYIDE010000043.1:0-7791 GCA_964362065.1 Candidatus Woesearchaeota archaeon
AGAGCTTGGGGTAAAGTAATTGTAACTTAGCCTTTTTATTCTGTTTTTTATATTACTTCCTTTTTTCATTTTTTTAAAACCTTGAAATGCAATTTTTTATTATCTCTACAATTTTGTCTTCGCCAAACAACACAATTCCTTTTTTCAAAACTTGAAGCATTTGCGAGTCTTTTTTCCTCAATAGCTCAATAACCTCATCCTCTGTTTTTACAATAATTTCAACATTAGGGATAGAAACATCAAGAGTTGTGATATTGTCCGTAATAAGAAGCAAAGTTTTTCCATTAAAAATCGCAGCTTTTGCCTGTTTAAATTGCTCAACATTAATATCAATTTTTTCTTCAGAATACAATAAAACAACTGCAGCCAGATGCTCTGCAATCTTGTTTTCAAAATTAATCGAATAGAACAATCCAGTCCCAAGCTTTTGCCCTGTTACAATATTATTTTTTTCCAGCTTTTTTAAAATATTAAAGACACCAGCTGGGCTAAAATTCAATCTTTGGGCAATATTCCTTATTGTCAGCTTTTCAGTGAAGTTTCTAACAAGAAAGCTAAGTACGCTAAATTCATTGTCCGATAAAGATAGCATTGTTTATTAATAATTAATATATATCTGTTATTTTCAGTTTAATTATCAGTATTTAAAGGTTTCTATTTTAAATTTAAGAGTTAATGTTTATTTTTAAAGAATTAATATTCAATATTTATTATTAAATATATTTTTATTTAGAATGAATGTTTGAAAATTTTAAAATTTATAAATTGTGCATTTTAACCAGATTGCTTTGGTCTAAAAGGATTTTTGGTTAATGGTTTACCCCATCTAATTGATAGATTTGGACCTATATCATAGCCGCTTGTTTGTTCTCCTATAGCCCTCAACACCTCGATTATACCAGCTTTACTAGGATCTTGTCCACCACCCCAATATTTTGTTTGATCAATTACTCTATGCAATATATACAAAGCTGCACCTCTTGTTGTTATTGTAGATGCTTTAGACCAATCAGGATGGCTTTCTGCAAATCCAGAAATATCGTCTTGTACAGCATAATAAAATTTCCTTCCAATATGTTTATGCTTGTGTTTTACTCTTAAATCAAAAGCTGGATTAAGATGAGTTGGGGTTATCTTCCAGTCCACGTAATCAGGGTCTGTATTAGGCCTTAGTGGCTCTCCTGCATAATTACTAAGCTTGTTAAGCTTTATTCTTGCAACAGGATGTCTTCCTGCCCTGTAATCTTCTTCGGAAAGAGTTTCCATGTCAAGTGGCTTAAGTCTTGACATTAAATATTCCATAATACTCATTGAGCCTGTGTGGTATCTGCCATCTCTTAAATCGTCTCTGAAAGCATCATAGCTTACATAAATCCAAGTTGCTACATCAAGTAGGCTGCATTCTGTTATAAACCTTGGATCAACTTTCCTTATTGGGGTTCTATTCTCAAAATAATCAAGCAAAACTTCTCCAATTGCAGGAGTTCTTCCATCAAACCTCGTTTCACCATCCCCTACTTCAAGGGGCCACTGATTTTCATCAAGACCTGGAGCGACTTCCTTGCCACGCACCTGCCAATTTGGATGAGCCTGTGCAAAGGTTATTGTATTTCCATTGCTGTCTACAATTTCTGGCTTAACTATCTTGTATGTATGCGTATAATGTACCTGCTTATCGTCAAGCCTCATGTTATAAACATCTGTCTTCAAGTTTTTAATGCGTGTGTAAAGATTAACAATGCCAGTTCCGCTTCCTGTGTTTGAGTAATGCTCATCCTCTTCAAATTTTCTTACCTCTTCGCGCACTATATCAAGGAAACTCTTAAGCATTTCTCTGTAATTTCTAATATTTCCTCTTATGTTACTTCTTCTATCAGGGTTATCTTCTGCAGCTAAACTGGCTTCTTCAATTTGTCTGCATATACCATCTATATCAGATTTAAGAGCGTTCCAGTAATTTGGATTTTGATAACCAAAGAAAGCAAGCTTATAGCGCCAGCCGCTATTGTGTATCATTTCAACTTCTTTTGGGACGGTGAAATAAAGCTTCTTTGGTTTACCATCAACATCTAGAATTGATGGCAATGTTATATACCCTCTTTTGTTAAAGTCTGTTCCAGTTCCAGTTAAACCCGCCTCTCTCTTAATTTCAGCCTCGTCTACAAAAGGACCAATTCCTTCTTTAATCTTATCACTGCTTTCCCATCCTCTTGAATATACATTAACAACCTGATCCCATAAGCCATGTGCGCTTTTCAAAAAATCAGGGTCATCTGGTTTTGCATCCCAAGGACCATCCCATTTTAGTTCTGTTTTCCACTGTAAATCATTCAGCTCTGCAAGATTTTTGAAGTCTATTTCATTTCTTAAGTTCTTGAAGATTGGCAAATCTGTCGGTTGTTGGAAACCTGTTTCTGGTCTATCTTTCACAGGAAAGCCAAACAGTCGAAGGAATCTTTTAATATTTATTATAACCGGAAAGGGTTTCCAAAAGGGCCTTTTTGCTGTTTGTGCATTTTGAGCATCTTTAGGCTCCGCCATAGTAATCACCTCTGAACTTTTCAAGCCTGCTCCTTACAATATTCATTTGAATAGTAGGAATTCTTAATCTTATTATCACAATCCATTGGAGCACTAATGCAAATTTTGTCAAGAACTTTTTTATATCTTCTTTTAATTGTATAGATTCATCGCGCAAAAGCGTGTTTTTTCCTTTAATCTTATTCTCAAGGACAAATACTCCTTCTGCCAGTTCCTTCATTCTTGCTAAGTCAAAATCTATCATAAAAATAGGGCTCAAGTCATTCTCGCTTATTGTTTTTCTTGTTCCAAGCATTTTTATATGTATTTGGAAAATCCTGTAAGCCTTTATTCTTGCAATCCTGTCGTCAGAGTCTTTGCTTATATCTGTGCGCTGTGCCAGTGCTATCATTTTTTCTTTTAATGCCTCTGGATTTAACTCTCTTTTTGCTCTGTTAAATTTATTTTTTCTTTCTTTCCATAGCCTGTTTACAATTCTTCTTAATCTTTTAATGCTTTTATTTATTAAATCAATAATGTCCTTTGCAGTTTCAAACTCTTTTAAGATTGTTTCAAGCTGTATTAATAATGTAGTAATTGACTTGCCTAATTGTTCTCTTCTGTTTGTAAATGTGGCAATCAAAAAATTTTTTGCATCTTCTATTGCAGCGTTTTTTCTTGGCATCATCCCTTCAATTGTCTCTTTCATTTTTGTAAGAAGATTGATCCATTTGAATGGTTGCTCACCAAGCACTCCTTTGTTTCTTAGCATCACTTGTGCAAAATACTTGTTTCCGAATGATTTTTGGAATGCAGCTGCATGCTTGTCAACATTTGCGACAAACTTGCTTGTAGCTACATTCCTTATCCAAACATCTCCAGAAATGTCTTGCTGCAAAAATGATATTAATGACGAGATGTATCTTAGCTGCTCATCTGTCTTATACGTAAACCCTGCAATATAAAACAGCCTCTTTATTTCCTTGCCGTTATAGACTTGCTGTCTTAACATATTATCCCCAAAGTCATCCAATCCTTGCCAGCCTTCCGAGCTCCTGAAATAAGAATCTACTCTTTCAGTGTAGAATGATATATCCTGGTGACTTTGGTAATTCCACAATCTTATTTCTCTCTCATCTTCAGCTAATGCTTTTATCTCATCTGCATACCTCTTAATCAAAGCAAGCCTTGTTTTTATTCGCTTTTTAACATCTGCGTTCTGCAGTTTTTCTGTATAGCTAAGCAATAAATCAATATTTGATCTTGCTTTGTCAGGCTCTTGTAATATTGCAGATATTTGCTGAAAATATTTTACTTCCTGTAATATTTGTATTTTTTCATTTGAAACAAGCTTTGCTAATTGTGGATTTTCTTCCTGAAGTCTTTTTAATAATCCTTCAAAATCTGCCATTGCTTCATCGAAATTGCTTGGATTTGCTTCTATTTTTTTCTTGATCCTTTCAATTATGACAAGCACAGCATATTCATGAGCATAAGCCTGAAGCCTATTGTCATCGTTTACTATAAAATCTACATCTATCAAAGTTCTTTCGGCCAAATCTATCATCTCGGAAGACTCCCTCAAAAATCTTCTCAATGATGTAAAAAAAAGATTTTCTGATTTTATCCTTGTTACTTTTTCAGCTTTTTCTCTAGTTAAAGTTGCTTCATTCATTGTTGTTTCTCCTTATCAGGTCCTTTTTCAACATCTTCATAGCCCATCTTGAAATAGTTCTCTAGGATCTCTTCGGTTTTGCGCTCGTCTCCCGCCACCCTCTTTGAATAAGTCTTTATGAATTCCCATAAACCTTTCAACGATAATGTTGGATATGGATTTACAGGTGGTTTTCTTGGGTTTGTGGGATCATCAGTAAAATACGTCTTCCTACCCCAGTACACAAACTTTCCTGGGTTTTTGAGAGCTTCCCTGTCAAATGCCGTTTCCTCTGTTGAAAGTTCATGCTCAAATGGAGCAGTGCTAAAGACCTCATATTGTTTCTTTATTACAGCTTCGTAATCAGGAACCTTTCTGCTCAATGGGTGGAACTTTCCTGTTTCCATGTCATCCACACCTAATCGCCAATCATATGATGCCCATGTAAACAGTTTCGAAACTCTTCCTTCCCCTCTACCCTCTCTTACTGGAGGTAGGTGCAGAAATTGCATGTCTTCTTTTCTGTACCTTCTTAGGCCTTTAATTCCTCGATGTACTGGGTCTTTTCTTTCAATTTGAATTGCATTTATATCACTAATCGAATATCCATAGAGATTTAACTCAACTAGATATTCTGTGCCAGGAGGTCTACCATCCTCATAATTTGGTCTTAAGTCAACTTGGCGTACAATAGGTTTTACAGTTTCCCATTTGATAGTTCTCTGCACTCCATCATCATCAAAGTTGTATTCACAAATATCTGCCTTAGCATTTACTTTTGCAAAAAAGTAGCCTTTTATGTACTGTCCATAAAAGTTATACATGTCATAAAAGTATAATCTCTTAGCTCGAATGAAGTTTACAGATTTGTATCTACTTACCCCAGTAAGGTATTTGTTATATCTATCCTCTTTGATTCCCTCCAAATGAGCATTAAGCATGGCTCTTCCTCCGCCAGTCAGGAATTTTGCCAACTCATCTTGCGGTGATGCAGCAGGCCTTTCTGTAAGTTCTCCTGAAATAAGATTTTTGAATGCTTCCATTGTTAGGAAGATAAGCCAATAATTCCTTCCCCAACCCGGAGTTTTTGTTGGGTCTTCAAGGGTCCAGCCTGTTCCATCTGGCTTTTCTATAATTGCAGAACCTTCAATATGGGTTCTCAAATTTTCTTGTATGCTTGCTTCGTTAGGCTCCCACTCTGATAAACGACCCTCTGCTTCAGTTACGGCTGCTACAGTCTTAAGGAATGAAGCTGTTTTCAATTTCCATACCTCATGCCTTAACATGAAGTTAAGCAATGTGTATATCTCCAGCCTCATATCTTTTAACTCAAAAGGCAATTCATCTGGCATTATTTCATTTCTCGAAGCTAATGTTTCCCCCATAAAGTCTGCAATTGTTTCATTTCTCCTTAGTAACCTTTTTATTTCCTGCCATAACCTGCTTCTTCCTTCTCTTAGCATACCTCTATTCGTAGCAAACAGTATAAATCCAATAACTAATACAACTGTTAATACCAGTAAACCAGTCTTTGCCCACCATCCCCATTCAGTAGGTTTACCAGGTGCTCCTCCAATAAATGTGCTGACTAATGGTCCAAGCAATGTAGCTAAGAATCCTTGATATTGTGTGCCATAAGTCATTGCAGCAGAAGCCCATCCCACTAACCCAATTGCAAGAATCCAGCTTAGCCACTTGTTTGTTCCTCCTGCTTGGAGCGCTTTTTGCAATACCAGAACAAAAATGATTTCTCCAAGTATAATAACAGATGTTACACTAACCCCAGAACTAGCCATATTCATAGCTAAAATCAATGCCAATGCATAATTCACCCATTTTGTGCCTTGTTGTATTAAGTAATTCTGGAAGAAAAATGCCAACAAACCAAAACTCCCAACAAACACTAACAACCTATACTGTGGTGGCCACGGATTCAAAATTCCTTCAGGTCCAATAAAATAACTTATGAAGTATTTATATGCCTGCCAGACAAAGACATTTCCATAGGAGTTTGCAATTCCAACAGCCCATATTAAAGCTCCTATAAATATCAAAATGCCATAGCCTGTTTTTCCTTGCGGTGATTGGATATCTGCAACTTTTAGCAACCCAAGGGCAAAATAAGCAACTATCCCAATTATAAACGTATTAACCAATACATAAATATTGAAAAACTTGCTGAAAGGCCCAGTTGCCCATATAAACCCGCTTCTTCCAAACAAGAATCCAATCAGCAAAGAGCCTACAATAATTGCAACCCACACGGCAGTCTTTTCCTTGCCATCCTTTCCAGGCATTAAAAATGTCTGCAATACAAACAATACAATTCCGACAATTAGCGAATTGACCACTATGAAAAACCAGCTGCTTCCGGTAAATGTTTGAGCATAAGCTATTGGAATTGAAATTATTAATATTAAAAATACTGCAACATTCCACACTAGTCTATTCTTTCTCATAGCTCTTTCGCAACCTCATCAAAAATCTTATCATCAGGAGTTTCATCGAACTCATATCCATGAGAAGTTAATTTGACCCAAAGGCGAAGCACATTATCGCTGAAATAGAACTTGTTGTCTTTCTTGTAAATGATGTCAACATCCATCAATCTTTCAAGAATGCTTTTTGTTACAGGAGCGCTTCTGTAAATCTTCCTTCCAATTTGCGTAAGCCTTAGCTCCTCGTTTGCAACAACCTTCAAGATTGTTTTGAGAAGTGTCTGCCCCCGTGCCCTGCTGTAATAGTAATTCAGGGAATCACTGCAGTAATTATAGATGGAGTTGTTTTTCTGCAGCAATTCAATCAAAAACGCTTTTTTTGCATCTTTTACCCCATTATATTTTTTTGAAATTAGTGTTGTGACAAATGGGTGACCATTGCTCAATGCGAAGATTTCGTCTATTACTCTTTGTTCTGGCTTTTCAATTACGGATTTAATGAGTTCAGCAGATTCGTTTTTATCAAGATTTTTTATTTCATAGCAGTCAAAATTTTTAAGAAAATGGAGGGACTGCCTCATGGAGGAGCTTGTTGCAATGTAGCTTACATTCTCAGCCTTGAAACTGATGATTGAAAGAACATCCTTGATTTGGGAGAAATTATTCAAGTCAAGCAGATTCTCAAAATTGTCCAAAACAATGAGGAATTTTTTATTGCTTTCTTTTCCTAATGTTTCTGCAAACTTGAAAGCGCTCTCAACAAGCAGTTTCTGGTCCGGCTTTATCTTTAATAACTCATTCTCAACTGCCTTTATCAAAGAAAAAGCGCTTTTGCTTTTCAGCTCATTCTCAATTTTTAAAAGATGCTCCAGCAAGAGGAATTTTTTATATTGATTTAGGGGTTTTTTCAGAAAGTTATAAGCAATGTTTCCTGTGAATTCAATTGAGAAATTCTCGGGATTAAGGCTGATTTTTTCCAGATCAATATAGACAGGAACAACATCCTTGGCATTTTTGATGTGCTCTTTTACTATTGATGTTTTGCCTGATTTCCTTGAGCCAAGCAAAGCAATATTCTTTGCAGCGCCTTTCCTGAAAGAATCTGTATTTTTATCTAGCAAATTAAGGTAATAATCCCTCTTGACAAACGCCTCTTTTCTCAACTAATTCACACTCTAT
>CAYIDE010000044.1:0-7740 GCA_964362065.1 Candidatus Woesearchaeota archaeon
TATTGTTGAAAATCATTTAAATACTTTATAAACCCCGAAACAAAAAAATCGGCCTTCCAGTTTTGTAAATCCGTCAAAAAATTCACCTCCCCGGAAAAAAAATTTTCTTGAAAGTAAAGGTCTTGCAGAAAGCAATATCCGACGCCAATTAAAGCGATTGCGTGACGCTCTCTTATTAGACAAGCAGGAAAACCAGTATCGCATTTCAGAGTTCGCTCCGCTCTCCGAACTCTTCGAAACAAAGGTTGAGCGCTTTCTTATTCCCCAGACGATTGATAGAATAAAAGAGTATCTGGAAAAACTCAAAGATGCAAAAGTCTAAAATTTTTTAAAAAAGAAAGTTTTAAAAACCCCAATTCCCCACAATATCAGACTACTTCTCTAAAATCATGGAAGTAGCGGAGCATAAAATCAATGTTATTTATCGTAAAAGTTGCAAGCAATAAGGAAGACCGAGCAGTTGACATGATGGCAGAAAGAGCGCAGAAGAAACAGCTGCAAGTCTTAGCCATAGCAAGACCTCACGGACTCAAGGGTTATGTTATCATGGAAGCTGTTGACAGAGATTCAGTAGAAGAAGCAGCTTTCAATCTACCATATGTTAAGGGCATTATCGGAAAAACCGTCACTTATGATGAAATTAAAAACATGCTTGAACCGAAAATCGAGGATTTCAAAATTGAAGTTGGTGATATAGTCGAGATGATTACTGAACCATTCAAAAATGAAAAGGCAAAAGTCACTCGCATTGATAAGCAGAAGGGCGAAGTTGTTGTATCTCTGCTGGGAGCTTCTGTTCCAATTCCTGTAACTGTCAAGATTGACAATATCAAAGTCATCAGGCGCGAGGAAAAATCTGAAGAAGATGAAAAAGGGAAAAATACATCATTAGAGGAGGAAGAGTTAAAGTTCGAATGAATTTAAATAGGTATACAAAGGAGCTTATTACAGCATGCTAGTAAAACTTATTGTTGATGGAGGAGATATGAAGCCAGGTCCAGCAGTAGCACAGCAGATTGGTCCGGCAGGAATTAATATGGGCAAGGTAATCAGCGATATCAATCAAGCTACACTATCCTTCAAAGGAGTTAAAGTTCCTGTTGAGATTAACGTAGATGCAAAAACTAAATCATACAGCATAAAAGTTTTTTCGCCTCCTGTTGCAGAGCTTATCAAGCGTGAATTACAAGTGGAAAAAGGATCTGGCAGTCCAGGCACTTTAAAAATAGGAAATATTGCACTTGAACGCATTGTTTATCTCGCACAAACCAAATTGCCAAATTTACTCGCGAAAGATATGAAATCAGCAGTAAAATTATTAGTTGGCACTTGTGTTTCTTTGGGTGTTCTAATTGACAGCAAGTCAGCAAAAGAAATAGAAAAAGATATTGATGCAGGCACTTATGACAGAGAGATAGCCGAAGAAATTATTCAGCCATCAGAAGAAAAAATAAAAGAATTACAGGCCTTCTTTTCCGTCGTTAAAGAACGCCAGGATAAAGAGCAAAAAGCATTAGCAGAAGCCAAAGCAGCTGAAGAAGCAGCAAAAGCAGCAGCTATTGCATCTGCGCCATCTGCTGCAGCAACTGCAGGAGCACCAGTAACTGCTGCATCAGCCGCGCCATCTGCACCTGCTAAGAAAGAAGAGCCCAAGAAAGAAATTAAGAAAAAATAGGAATTAATTAAAATTTAATATATCAATCCCTGCCCGTTATCTTAAATAAGACACCAAAATTATTATTTGTTAGATTAGCCCTAATATAATATTCTTCTATTTTTTTTCTATAGAATGCTTCACCTTCATTGTCTAATTCTTCTGTATAATCTTTATATCTTCTATTACCTGTCTCAAAAACAACTTCGTTAGCAGAATCAAAAATATATTTTTTATCTTTCCAGGTTATTTTATTCCATGCATGTTTGAATTTATTAATAGGATCAAATCCCATAGAATAATATCCTAGTATAACCCTGCTTTCTAGACCTTTTCTTTTCCACAATTCCTGCAAGTATAAGGCCATATCTTCACAATCTCCTGTACCAAGCATTTCAGTTTCAGCAGGTGTCTGCCAGTAATCCTGCTTAAGGTCTTCTATCTTATATTTTATTTTTGATGCCTGAACATATGGCGTAATAACCTTATCATATGCTTCTCTGTCAAAACATATCTTGATTCCAGATTCATAAATTGAGGTGTATCCGACCAAGCCCAACAGTCCCAAAACTAAAATTCTTTTTAAATCCATCTCTAAAAAAACCAACATAACTATTTAATAATTATGTCAAGGAACTTGACATTCCTTGAGCATCCAAAACACGAGTGCCTGCCACAAACCACACACTTTAGTGTGTGGTGGCACATCGTGTTTTTGATCATAATAATGTATTAAGTTATTTTCTATCTCAAATATTAATTCAACTAGTAACAATTAAAAACCCCTATGAAATATTTATAATATCGGGGATGTAGTATAACCTGGTTAGTATTCGTGCTTTGGGAGCACGTGATCCCGGTTCAAATCCGGGCATCCCCATAGAATGCAGAAAATAGCACAACCTCTCGAGCTTGAAATGCTGGAAAAAGCAATCACCGCAAGCTGGTGTAGAGAAACATGTTTTCCACTCTGGAGAGATAGCTGGTCAAATGATAATCTTAGCTATGGGCAGAGTGATGCCACCTCTTTGATTGTTCAGCATTTCTTTGGTGGAGAAATTTGCTATTGTATTCATTTGGGTCATTATTGGAATAGGCTGAATAATCAGGATGGAAAAGATAATGAACGCGAAGTGGATTTTACACGAAAGCAATATGCTCCACATATTCAAAAAATGATCTGTTTTGATAAATATACAAATTTTGGGGAGATGGTTTTTGAATCAAGCATTAAAGATGCTCGCCTGATTGAACGTTCATCTGCTCTAAAGCAAAAAGTAGAAGATTATATTAAAAAAATTGAAATTTCACTTTAGTTAGTTGCTTATTTCTTTAAAGTAGAATAGTTTAAAAACTCAATTTCCGCTGAGTATTCATGGGAGCAAAAACCAAAAAAATAAAAGCAGCAGGAAAATTCGGTCCTGGCTACGGTGTAAATGTAAGAGCAGAATATAACGCTATAGAAGCAGTGCAAAGAAAGCGCCAGCCTTCGCCTTTTTATCCTAAAGCGCGAGCAAAGCGTATTGCTGCAGGCATCTGGAAATGCCTCAAAACAGGAAAGATTTTCGCAGGAAATGCTTATTATTTAGATAAAAAATAAAACATATTACTCTCATCTAAAGTGACCAACACATTTAAAAATCATATTCTCTCCCCATAAGCATGGCACAATATAAATGTTTTAAGTGTGAAAAACCAATCAGCAGCAAAGTGCTTGATAAGAGATTTGTTTGCCCTCACTGTGGCTCCAAAATATTCTACAAGCCGCGCATGCAGATTGTAAAAATTAAGGCAGTATAATGAGTATTGAAATGGATTCAGTCACTCAGAGCAAAATACAACAATTGCAGCTCTACGAGCATCAGATGCAGGCTTTGCTCATGGAAAAGCAATCTTTACAAGTTGATTTAAATGAAACAACAAATGCATCTGTGGAAGTAAAGAAAACACGCGATGATGTCTATAAAGTTTTAGGCAATGTAATGTTGAAAGTTGATAAACCTTCTATCTTGCAAGAGCTGGAAGATAAAAAGAAACTTCTTCAAATACGCATAAATGCTCTTGAAAAACAAGAGCATTTGCAGGAAGAAAAAGCAGAAAAGCTCCGGAAAGAACTCTCAAGCTTTCTGCAGAAAAAACCCTGAAAACTATCAGCAAACTACAGCAATATTTATAAACTCATACTCGCATGATGAAGCATGGCGTTAAACTTTAAAAAGATGTTTGGAAAAGAGGGGGGCGAGGAATATGTTGAAATTGACCTTTCTTCAGGAGAACCGAAAGAAACTCGCGTAGTAGTGAAGCCATTTGTTTTGCGCCATTTTGATGATGTTAATGATATTTTAAATTCTCTTAGAGAAGGCTACACCATAGCAATTATTGATATAAAAACCCTAAAATCCAAGGATATTATTGAACTCAAGCGCGCAATTGCCAAAATTAAGAAGACAGTCGATGCTATTGAAGGCTCTATAGCAGGTTTTGGAGAAAACATGATTCTTGCAACACCAAAATTTGCAGAAATCCATAAAGCCGCCATGCCAAAAGCAGCAAAAGTTGATTTTATTGGGGATAAATTCTAAGAATTCCTCCCCATATAAGGTATAAATCCAATTGATTTCCTATATATCATAAACAATTATAGAACATTAGCATCATATTCTATTTTTCAAGATTTTATTCATTCATAATCTTTTCTTTGATTAACAAGTCTATAAATTATTGTTCTGTCCTATTATATATATTAGCTCTGCGCAATAGAAAAAACAGTCTTAATGGCTACTACAATAGTCGCAGGTACAAAAAGCGCCAGTAGAGTTTGCAGCACCGCAGAGAATACCCTTCCCATGTAGAAACCACTCACTGCTGCACCCACAAGCTGCCCAGAAATTCCCATATAACTTACAATTACCAGAGAAACTGAAGCAATTAAGAAGGTTTGTACATCTTTTTGTGCAACAAATGAACCAGCAACAAGTCCCAATATAGCAAGGATGCTAAATATCAAAGGATTAATCTGCTGATTTGGCAATAGTCCAATAACTAATCCAACAGCAATAGCTATAATAACACCCACTAAGAAAACTCTTGCCCCAATAAGATTTTCCCTCGCGCGTATCATTCTCTACCTATTTTTACAAAAGCATCAAGTTTATTTAAATGCTCTGGTTTTCTCAACTTTTTGAAAAATTTTCTATTTCTACAGCGACGATATTCAATGCCGCCACCGAAATATTTAAATACTATAGTAATTAAAAAGTTACAACATGAAATCTAAAAATAAAGCGATGAATATCATATATTCTGCATTCGCTTTTCTATCTATAATTTTTGTAGCTGGCCTTGCAAGCGCTGCCTTGACACTTCCAACTCAAGCCATTTCAGTATCTGGAAATCACAATACTGATGTTTCATTTACATTTTCTGTTACATCTGTTACTGCTCATAGCCAGCTTAAATTTTTGTTTGACAGCCCTTTACCTTCAGGAGTATCACAAAATACCTTTACTCCTATAAGTATTACCCCTCAAGAAACCAAAACAGTTTCTATATCTCTCCATATTGATAAATCAACACCACCAACAACCGAGCCACATGTGCTTTCACTCAAAGCAAAAGCAGGGAATGACGATTTAGGTAGTGTTCCTATCTCTCTCACTATAGCTTCATCCCCAGCATTAACAATCATAAAAACACGAGAACTAACTGTTAATCAAACAGGCTTAATTACAGTTAATAATACTGGAAATACTCAACTTAATGGAGATATTACAAGTTCAGATGCAAATATAGCTCTTTCTACTAATTCATTCTCACTACTTGCCCCAGGAACAGGTTCAAGTCCTATTACTGTTAGGATTGCAGATTTAGCAAAACTCAAATTCGGAACTAATCCTGTAACAATTACAGCAACTTCTGGTCAAACATCAGACACAGAGACTTTCACACTTTCAAAATCCTTTTGTCGGAATGGCCAGAAAGGAAATCTCTCTTTAAGCAGTGTGGACGTTAATAATGAAGGCGAGGGTGATGATGATGAATGGAATTTTCTAGATACTATAACTATTGAAGTTGAAGTGGATAATAATGCTGAAGAGGACATTGATGATGTGCAAGTGGAACTTGGGCTTTTTGATAGTGCTGGCAGAAACATGATTAATGATCTTGATTTTGCGAATAAAGATGACGAGAGAATAGAAGTCGGCGATATTAATAATGGTGATGAAGAAACAGCCAACTTTGAAATTACTGTTCCAGCTGATTTAGATTCAGGCAGTTATCGCCTTGCTGTTAAAGCATATAGCAAGAAAAGCGGTATTGGAGAGAGCAACATCTGTGCAGATAGCTCTGATGATTTAAGCGATACTATTTTCCAGTCTATTCGAGTAGAGAAAGAGGATGATGAGGGCAAACGTATTGCCTTTGATAGAATTGAACTTAGGCCTTCAGAGGCAACCTGCGGAGATACTGTATCTCTTTCCTTTGATGCCGTAAATATTGGAGATGAAGATGAAGACCAAGTAAAAGTCAATGTTGTGAGTACTGAATTGAAAGTTGATGCTTCCCAAGAAATTAAGCAAGGCCTTGACCAGGGAGATAAGAGAGCAATGACATTCACATTTACAGTTCCAGAAGGTTTAGCAGATAAATCTTATAGAATCATGCTGGACGCAAATTATGATTATAGAAATGGAGTTTATCGAGAATCCTTAGATGATCCTCTTGATGTACTTCTAAAAGTCTTTGGCTGCACAGCCCAAGCTCCTATTTCACAGCCTTCGCAGAGAATAGCAAGCATTACAGCTTCATTAGAGTCTGAAGCACAAGCTGGCCAGCAAATGGAAGTTGATGCTACTATAAGAAATCTTGGCAATACAAGCAGCACGTTCCTTATTAGTGCAGACGGTTATCAATCCTGGGCAGAATTGCAAGATATATCTGATCGTGTTCTATCAGTTGAAGCAGGCGAAAGTAAAGAAGTCACATTTGCCTTCTTAGTTGATGAAGGTGTAGATGGAGAACAAACCTTTAGTATTGATGTAAGATCAGGCGATAAGAGAGAAACTCGAGAAGTAGTTGTAGACATCCAGGGAGAAACTTCCGCACAAATGCCAGATATATCTCAACTCTTACAAGGAAATTCACTTATCTGGATAATTGCGATAGTAAACATTATCTTGATAGTCTTAATTATAATCATTGCTGTGCGAATCTCTCGCAAGTAAGCAACCAATTTTTATGAGTTCTTATATTTCCAGCAGATTTTCTAAAAAACTTGCATTAGCTTCAGGACTATCAGCTCTGCTTTTAGCAGGATGCAATTATAGAGATCAAAGTGAAGAAGAAGTATATAATTTTACAAATTTCGGAGATATTAATGCTAGTATTGAAAACTCTTCAGTTTCAGCATTAGTTGTTGGAGATATGGATGGAGACGGAGACCTTGATATTGTTAGATCAACCCGTGCTTCAATTTATATCTACGAAAACAAAATACCCCAGAAGAACAAGTAATCTATTAAAACGCTAAATTCTTAAACTTCTTTTCTATCAAGAATAGATGAACAAGCAACAAGCTTTAGGAATGCTTTTACGGTATCTTATTCTTGTGCTTCTGCCAGTTGGAAATTTATGGCTTTTCTACTTTATTTTTACTCCTCTTACACTCTATCCATCCGCATTTCTCCTATCTCTTTTCCAGGATGTGAATATAATCTCAGGAACAAATCTTATTGTTCTTAAGAATATTACCATTGAGCTTATTCCTGCGTGTATTGCTGGTGCTGCATATTATCTTCTAACAATTTTAAACTTGACAACCCCTCTGCGCCCATTGCAGAGAGCAAAAAGTCTAATTTTTCTTTTGATTTCTTTTCTTTTGTTAAACATAATAAGAATAGTTTTCTTTGCTCTTATTGCTGGCTCGGTTTATTTTGATGTAACGCACAAGCTGATATGGTATGCAGGCAGTACGATACTTGTTGTAGCTCTCTGGTTTTTAAATGTCTGGATCTTTAATATAAGATCTATTCCATTCGCAAGCGACGCATCTGCTCTTTTCCATGAAGCTAGCAAGTATCAGGCGG
>CAYIDE010000045.1:0-7445 GCA_964362065.1 Candidatus Woesearchaeota archaeon
GTTATGCTTCCTATTTTATCCATCCTTTAGCCCTCTCTATCAATTCAAAAGTATCATCATTTTTATCCAATTTTCTTTGTCCGTTAAAACCAAGTTTTTCTTTTATGATCGGAATTAAGGACTTTTTTATCTCAATTCCTATACTATTTCTCCCTAAATTTCTCGCAATTTTCATTGTTGTTCCAGAGCCAGCAAAGGGGTCTAAAATTGTTTCACCATGATAAGAGAATAATTTTATTGCTCTATAAGGTAACTCTTCTGGGAATGCAGCAATGTCTTTCTCTAAAACTTGATTTGGCATGACATTATTCATCTCCCATAAAGTCATATACCATTTTTTTTCCTGTATTTCTTTTGTATCCACCTTTGATTTTTCTCTTATTTCTTTGGAAATTGATTTATAATCAAATTTTCCCTTTTGAAAGATTATAATGCTTTCAAGAAGATTATCGGGATAAAAATACATTGGAAAAGGATTTTGCAGAATTACCCCGCTTCTTCTGCTAATTCTTAAATATCCATTTGGTTTTTTCCAAATAATCCTATCTCTATATCTAAACCCTGCCTCTTGAAAAATTTTAATAGCATCCGCAACAATAGGGAATTTATCGCCATTTACTAGCATATCATCAATATTCAAAACAAAAATCCTCCCATCTGAAAGGACCCTAAAAGATTCTTTTGCCATTTTTTTTAAAACACCTAAATATTGTTCATAATTCTTGAATAAATCTTTGTAATCAAATGGAGCATTGAAATATGGGGGGGAGGTTACAGCTAAATGAACGCTTCCTTCAGATATCTCTGACATATCCATGCAATTTCCGATTATTAATTTATGGTTTGTTGCCATGTTATTCTTTTTTGAATATTCATTTAGACGAAGATTGGCTTTTATATCTTTTGTTATACTCTATAAAGTAACTTCTTTTTCAAAAAAAGAAGCAAAAACACGCCCCCACCCAAAACAGAAACAATAACCAACAATTACACAAAGGAAAAGATTTTCGCACAGATTTTGTCTCTCGAGGATGTTTCGTACATCACTCGAGCTTCTTACGAAGCCGCCTAATCACTATTGAACGGCAACTGCTTTGTTTTATCCTAAAACATTTTTCTCGGGAAAAACCAGCAGGTTGTCCTAAGTTTTATCCTAGTTTATGAATTGAAGATAGGGCTAAAACTTCGTTCAACTTGTCAGATTAGACGAAAAGTCCAGCACAATAAAACATTTAAAAGTTGGACACATATATAAATATGGCTGACAGAGAGTTTTACCCTATCAAAGCTTATATTTATATCTGCAATATCTGCCAAGTTAATAGGTTTCAGTATAAGGATGTTGAGGATATTGTTACAAGTATTTCCGAAGAAACACTTGAACATCTAATTCTGGGAAGAAATAATTGCGAACCTGGAAAACTGAAGGAGGCCTATGAAAAATCAGGAATAGAAGGATTGAAAAGGCATATAATAAATTATGATGGAAGAGGTTCTTTGGCCTGAGATGCACTTAGGACTCTAATTCAATTCGTAGCTCTGTTGCTGCGTTGAGATACTTGCTAATGCGTCTAAAATGATTAAAAACTTCTAGTTCACTATCACTAAGCGGAGATTTTTTTCCTTTGGACTTTTTGTAAAGTTGGGGAAGATAAAAATGAATTTCAATATCGCGCTTGGATAGCTCAACTACTTTTTCTTTGGTAAAATTATAGTATAAATCAATGAATTTATTCAACTGTTCTATAAGCAGTTCTGCAAGTGGTCGAATGTTGGTAAGTTTTTGTTCTTGCATATCTGTAATAAGGTGATTGGCAATACTTTTGAATTCATCACCAATAAGTTCAAGCATATAAAGAATTGTAAATATGAGTTTCCCCTTTTTACTCTCCTTCAATTCTGTCTTGTTGAGTACACGTGCGCAATAATCATGGAATTTGTCTACATTAATATCAACATCATGAGTATGCCTAATAATTTCAACTTTATTAGTTGTTATAGCTTCAATAATTTCCTCGCCCATCTGCTGCAGGAGAAGAAAGACTCTTCTAAGTGAGGAATCAAATTCTTTTGGTGAGGGCTGCGAAAGATCTCTGATAATGCAATAATCTTTGTGATGCTCAATGACTTCAAATCCAATGAAACGATTCGTTATTTCTTGAATAGTTTCGAAAGGAGTATGTTTTCTTGTGCTTTTTCCGTATTTAGTATCAATACTGTGTGTGCTAAAAAATTTGTATGGGCTATCATAAGTACAGTTTGGAGGGAAAATAACTTTTATTTCATCATACCCTTCGCGGTAGATCGCCATGAAGTACTTCCAGAGTGAAGGGATATCAAGGTCAGTAATATCAAGTTCTGTTCTTTTGAGGTCATCTCCTTTTATTTCTGCACTGATAAAGAGTCCACTCTCACGTTCGCTTAGGTCTATTTCTTCTCCAGGTTTGAGGTTGAATCGTTTCACCCATTCACTAGGTAGAGTGATAGTAAGTGTGTTATGTCCTTGTTTGATTATCCTTCTTTTCATCTTTTCGTTAAGATATCACTATTTAAATATTTTTACTATATTCTATATATTTTAAATATATTTCTATATCATCTTATATATTCAATATGCAAAAACTATATATTTTTCTTTTTACTTTTTATATAATGACGATTGAGGGCTTTGGAGAGATAGATTCTAAAGGGGTTTTTTGCGAAACTCCAAAAAATTTTATAGCACATAATGGAAGACATCTTGTTTATTCTTTTTTGTGTGAAATTAAAAAAATATTTGCTATTCAAGGACACTCATTTCTTGAAGAAAAAATTACTGACCACGCTCCTTTTTTTGTAGATGGTATGACTTATGATATTACTTATACCAAGGGTTACAGGCATGCGTGGGGGAACGGTGGGAAAAGCCAGGAATGTTATACATTGCGTAAAGAAGGGGAACCTATTCTTGTTACTTACCATACGGACCAATGGGGAACATATTCAGATGATTCTACTGATTATGAACTACCTTCAGATGATGCAACTTATCTTTTAAGAGAGGATAGTGTGGCAAGAACTCTTTTTGATAACTTAGTGGAGAAACATGACTGAAGATACATTTGTACCTAATAGGAGAGTTATTACAAAGAATAGAGTAGAATCAGTTATTACTCATGACAGAGTAGCACGACCAGCTCGCATGATCATTCATGGTGATAATGCTACTTTGGAAAGCTTGCTTGAAGAGTTTGCAGGTCATTGGAAAGTGTCAGCGCGAAATGTGGCAAATTATCGAGAGATATGGGACATGTATCTTCCAAAATATGATGAAAAGAAACCTGAACATCATCTTAACAAAGATTGGTGTGTTACTTACAATCCTATTATTACTGTTCGCAAATGTTACCCTTCTAATGCGCGCTCTGCAAGTATAGATGAGCTGCCTTATTTTATTATTATCTTAAACGCTGCACGTGACCTTAGGCCGAAGGAGGAGAAGAAAGTTGAAAGTAAGGGAAAGGATCCACTCCAGGAAAATCTTATTGATCGCGGCATGATTATTGCTGAATTTGATGATTTCTATTTGACACCTAATGGATATCCCTATCATCCGTATGCTTCACTTTTAATTGCTAAGGATGAGAAAAGAGAGCAGAAATATCCTGCCCCTCATGAGATTGAATCATGGATGCGCTTTTCTATATTAATGAAACAATATGTTTTTTTCAATGCACCCTATGCAGGAGCAAGTGTTTATAATCGTTTACACGCGCAAGTTGTTGATCCTGAAGGAATACGATATGAGAACAAAGTAGCACCTTATCCCATTCTTCAGAAGCACATTATGAAGCGTATATCTGTTAAGGATGGAATTGATATTCTTCGCGGATATGGTATTGAAGTGCTTTCACTCAAGGGACGAGATGCACCTTATAGAGCTTCTCATGCAGTAAAGAAATTGCGTGATGATGGACATTGGTATAATATCATGGTAAATGGAAAAGAAGTGCTTATTGTCGCTAGGAATGCAGAAAAAGAAACATCGAAATGCATAGGAAAAAAGTGCGGCGCATATGAGATGAGCGGAGTTGTTCTTGTTGGAAATGTTGAAGAGAAACTACTTGAGCAGATAGATTTGGACCGCGTGGTTTATGGGGCAGAGATTTTCAGCCAGTTGAATTATGAGCAAATAGCTTCTAATATTTCAAATGCTACTATAGGATTAGGAGGGCTTGAACGATCGCTCTGAAAGATATGGAATCACTTATATCTACAGAGATGCAAGATTTTCTAAAAAAGGTGAATGTAACAAATACTTTTCCCTTACCAATGATTTCTTATCCTCCATGTACTATCGAAAACTTTAACATACACCATAATATTTCATATGATTCTTCACTTCAATTATTCAGCTTATGTAGTGGAGAAATAAGCGATGATGGCTATACAGGAAGACACATTAATAATATATACTACTTTCGTTTTCATGACTTTTTTCCAATTGTTACTAAATTAATGGAGTTCAAGTCTGTTATGATTCACCATCCAAGTATCTACATTTTCACAAGTTCTCGGTACAACCATACCTATGATTTTTTTGACGAGGACTATCTCTCCCTTTCAGAGGGTATTGCGCAAGGCGAGCTTCACTTTAATGAATCGTATTGTCTGCACTTGGCTTACTGCCATGATCTTTCTTCTTTTACTAAACATTTTCATGGGGAGAAGAAACAGAGAGACACATACCGGAAGTTAGCTGTACTTCGCTGTTTTGGCGGCGAAGCATTTTCTAGGAGGGTTGCTGCATCATGCTAACGAAGGTTGAATTACTTGAGGATCGGGTACGTGCTCACTATCATCTTAATAAGTCATATGGAGTACCTGATGTTGAAGATAGTTTGGAGGTTACATATGAAACACTTCATCAACTACTTCCGCTTCCTGCTGATATAAAAAGTTTGGGTATACATGGCGCACGCTATTTTGTAGAAGATATTTACATTCCTTCACATTCTGCTATTATAACTCTTGTATTTTCACAATATCCAGAGCGAGACTGGGGCCCATTAGAAGAAAATCTTTATGGACCATTCTTGCGAAATAAAGGGGGAGGTAACTATGGTTAAGGCGCATGCGTACGGACGAGTTGGACTCTTTGGTAATCCATCTGATATTTATGGAGGAAAATGTATAAGTTTCACAATAAATCGCCAAGCTCAAGTTGTCTTACAACCTTCGAATCACTTTGAAATTAGTGGAAATGGAAAACTTGAGGAAACAATCAAATATTCAGGAACACATGATTTGGTGAAGGCTGCAGTTAGGACATTAGGGAGCATTCATAAGAAAGTGCTTGACAATCCTGTGAAACTATCATATCAAACAACTATTCCTCAATGCGCTGGGTTGGGAGGGAGTGCAGCTATTGTAATTGCTACAATGCGAGCATTAAATACGTATCATCATCTGTCTCTGTCAAAGGAAGATATCGCAGAATACGCTCTCCAAGCTGAAGTAAAAGAATTAGGCATTACTGGAGGTTTTCAGGATCGCTACGCGATTTCATTTGAGGGCTTTCTTTCTATGGACTTTGCTGGTAAAGAATACTTTAGAGATACTGATCCACCAGGCAAGGTTATTAGTCTTCCTATTCATAAGCTACCTTGCTTTATTTGTTGGAATTCACGTTGCATTACAAGCGGAAGTATCCATGATGCTATACGGCAACGATTTCTTGATGGTGACAAGATTGTAAAGCACCAGATGGATAGCCTTGCAGCTATTACAGAAAAAGCTGTTACACCTCTACTTCAAAGGGATTGGAGACGTGTTAGTGAACTCATGAATGAGCATACTCTTTTACGAGAGGAAGTTTTACCCCATCTTCCTTCTGATCGAACAATGATTGAACGAGCGCAGTCCTATGGGGCATGGGGAGCAAAACTCGCTGGAAGTAGCGGGTCTATAATTGTTTTATCGCCTAATGAAACTGTGTTTAAAAGTATGTCAGTATACTATTCCTGCCTGAAGCCTAAAATTGTACCATGAACATTATTATCCCTTCTGCAGGATATGCAACTCGCCTTTATCCTCTCACTCACTCTACTCCTAAAGCATTGCTTGAAATTGGAGGAAAGAGAATTATCGAACATTTATTTGAGAAAATCCGTGAACTTCCTAATATTCATAAAGTTGTCATTGTTACGAATGAATTATTTTATGAGCGCTTTATGCAATGGTATATTTCTTTTCCAACAGAATTTTCAATATCAATACTTAATGATCATTCCAAGAGCAATGATGACAGACTTGGCGCTGTTCAGGATATATTTCTTGCAGTAAAGTATCTCCATAATAGCGATGATATCCTTGTTCTCCACTCTGACAATATTTTTTCATTCTCTTTAGTACCTTTAGCTGATTATTTTAGAGAGTTAAGGAAGACTCTGATAGGACTTTTTGATGTTCGTGATCCTACAATAGCAAAACGGCTTGGAACTGTTAAAGTTAATGAAAATAGTAGAATACTATCATTTCAAGAAAAGCAGATTGAAGTAGAATCAACAATAAGCTCTGTAGGGATATATTTTTTTTCTAAAGAGGTCATTACCCTTTTGCAAACATATTTAGAAAAAGGTAATTCGCCGGATGGTACAGGAAACTTCATTAAATGGCTTTTAGAGCGAAGAGAGGTTTATGGGTTTTTGTGCAGTTGTGCAGGAGAGTATTGGTTTGACATTGGAACTCCGGAATCTTATGCTTTGGCAAATACATGTTTAAATAGTTTATCGCTAAAGAAATAACATGAAGATTTTGGTAACTGGAGGGGCAGGATTTATCGGTAGCCATGTTGTTGATGCTCTTATTGAGAAAGGGTATGATGTGACAGTTATAGATAATCTTTCAACAGGAGAAAAAGGCCAGGTCAATTCCAAAGCAGATTTTTATGAAATGGATTTACAAGATTATGATGGAGTGATGGCTTTTTTTTCTAAGAAACATTTTGATGCCATTTTTCACCTTGCAGCTCAAATTGATGTTAGGAAATCTGTTACATTTCCTATTCATGATGCAGCAACAAATATTCTCACTTCTTTACATCTTCTCGAGCTTGCAAAAAAATATGGAACAAAAAATTTCATATTTTCTTCTACTGGTGGGGCTCTTTATGGAGACGGCGTGGCAATCCCCACATCTGAAGAGGCCTCAATAAATCCGATTTCTCCTTATGGATGCTCTAAAGCTTCAGTTGAAAAATATCTTTATTATTATCAGAATGTCTGCGGAATTTCTTGCACTGCCTTGCGATATGCTAATGTTTATGGTCCGAGACAGAATCCTCACGGAGAAGCAGGCGTGATTGCTATTTTTCTTAACTCTATGCTTCAAGGAAAAAGTCCTAAGATATTTGGAGGTTTACAAACAAGAGATTTTGTTTATGTAAGTGATGTTGCTAGAGCAAA
>CAYIDE010000046.1:0-7311 GCA_964362065.1 Candidatus Woesearchaeota archaeon
CTCACAGGCTCCACCGCAATTAGATTACATGCGGTCTGGGCATCAAGTTTCGTACTAGCCCTATTAACATTATTCAATATAACCGTAGCAATAACAGCAACCGCTGCAAGCGCGACTAAAACTATCAGAACAGTGGTAACAACATCACTCAAACCCTTCTTTTCACTCAGCACCATCTTTTTCATGCCCTATAAAAGAAGAATACCTTTATAAATCTTTCTTTTTGTCACTCGCTTAAAAAATATATTTTATCGTCGGTAAATTTTTTTATGAAAAGTTTTTATCGTCGGAGATGCTAAATCCAAGGTAAAAAGTGAATAATATGTTCAAAAAATCTTGAATGTTCTGTCATCAAGTAGATTTTTAAGCTCCTCATACCTAAAAAATGTATGAGTTTTCCTCATTCAAATACTGTACTTTTCAAATCTAATGTAGATAATGTTGTGGAATCGCTATCCCATCACAAAAAAGTAATAGCATTATACCTTTTTGGGAGCCAGCTCACTTCCAATGCTCGAAAAGATTCAGACATAGACATTGCTGTTGTGATGGATAAGCCAAATAGAAAAGAAGAATTAGAAATTATGGGATACTGCTCTGACAAAATTGATATTTCTATACTTCATCGCCTTCCGCTCGCTATTCAATTTCGAGTATTAAAAGAAGGGAAGCTTTTGTATTGTAATAATTCTCTTAAACTCCATCGGATAAAAATTTTCGTAATTAAATATTACTTAGACTTTGCATCCTTTATAAATAAGTTTTATAGGAGGGTTATTGACAATGTATGATATACAAAGAATAGGAAAGATAATTGCTGACATCGCTAAATATCAAAATGAACTTGAAAGCTACCATATTAATACAAAAGTTGTTCTAGGAGACAATAAGACCTATCATGCTTCTTCAATGGTTGTTTTTGCTCTCCTAAACAGAGTTATTGATATAGGAAGTGAAATGCTATCAGCGGAAAACTTAGGGGCGCCTAATACCTATCAAGATATAATGCCTTTGCTCGCAAAAGCAAATATTCTAAACAAAGAACAAGCAGAAAAGCTAAATCGTCTAATAAGAAAAAGGAATGTACTCGCTCATTTTTACCAAGATATGGATGAAAAAGAATTATACCAAACAATTCAAGAACTTTCGATTATCAATGATTTTCTTAAGATAGTTAAGAAAAGAATGATTGCCCATGAAAATAACGCCTCTTAATTATGTCAAGGAACTTGACATTCCTTGAACATCCAAAGCACGAGCGCCTGTTACAAACCACGCCCCTTAGGGCGTGGTGGCGCATCGTGCTTTTGATCAAGGATGCGCATACCAAAACTCATAAGCTCCCTTATGTGCTCTGTCAAATCTTGCAAATCCAACTCGCTCAAACTGCACCACTTCGCCTTCTCGCAGTCCTATAATATTCTCATCAGCCAGCCCTTCTGCCCATTTCCCATCATGCATTAATATCCTTGTAGGAATACCAAAAGAAACCCATTGTATCTTCGGTATTTTTTTGTTCTCATGAGAGGTAAATATGGCTTTCTTGCCTTTTCCCAGCTTGATGTTATATAAATGAAGCAAGCGGACTTCTTTTCCTTGCAATGCCCTATAATCCCTGTTTGAGATATAAATATCACCAACAGCAACTCTCATGATTCTTACATTTTTAGGCCTGTCAGGATGCATAGGCACCTCAACTTTTAACAAAGCAGGTGCATCTTTAACCTCAATTCTAATAGGCCCCTCAACAAAATAATGCCTCTCAGTTTCAGCATCAATTATTTTCCTGTTAATAGCATACAAGCTTTCAATCGGAATAGTAATATCCTGCCTGTTAAGTCCAATTTCCTCAATAAAATCCCTGATTGCTTCAGGTCTAAATCCTCTTCTCTGCAGACTCTGAATACTCCATGTTCTTGGGTCATCCCATCCAATAAATTTCCCGCTCTTTACTTCCTTCTGCGCTTTTGATTTAGAAAGCTTTGCACCCATGTCTTCAATATTAACAAGCCCAGTATGAATTATTGTAGGATGCTTCCAGCCAAAAATATTCCAGATTAATTTTTCCATATCGCTTTCCATTGCTAAATCATTGCCTCGTAAAATATGCGTTACACCAAGCAGATGATCATCAATAGCCCAGCTCATTTCCAGAGTAGGCCACACTCTGTATTTTTTCCCAACTCTCGGGTGTGCTCTCTCTGAAATTTTAAATAGCACTCTGTCCCTAAATGCAGGATTCTTGTCCTGCATAGATGTTTTTATTCTCACAACAGCACTGCCCTCTTTTCCTTTAAACATAGCTTTCCATCTTTTTTTCTGCTCATCTCTCTTCAGATTTCTGCACTCACATTCTTTTCCCTCTTCCCTATTTTTTCTAAGTTTTTCCTGCTTGCAGGTGCAAACATAAGCTTTATCTTTTTCAATAAGCTTTTCCCCATACGAATAATAAATATCAAGCCTGTCAGATTTATACACAACTGGCTTCTCATACTTAACATTAAGCCATTCAAACGCATCCTCAATTAATTGATAAGCTTCAGGCACAGCTTGCTTTTCCTCACTTCCTATTGTATCATCCATAACAAGCAATACCCTTGCTCCATATTTTTCAGCATAAAGTGCATTCAGTAAATATGTTTTGGCATTGCCTAAATGCATTGCTCCAGAAGGAAATGGAGCAAGCCTAAAAACCATTTCTCTCCCAGATTTATCTAATTCAGAAAGTTTTTTTTCTTCTTCTATTTTCTCATGTACAAAATTTTTGAATTTTTCAAATTCCCCCTTTTTATCAGAAATAGATAAAGAATTTATTTCTTTCACAATTTTTTGCACAATTGGCAAGACTATTTTTATTTCATCTTTCTTTAATCCATGCTGGAATAATTTAGGCAGAATTCTGCCAGCATCTGCCTTTCCAAAGTCTATAGCATTCTTCAGTGCATATGCTTTAATTTCACGCGCGAGATCTTTCATCTCATTAAACAGAATTGCAATTATTTAAGTCTATCGTGAGAATTAACTGCAGTTATGCCCAGTCAAAGCCTGCCATTATAATGAACAACAGCTTTCGTGGGCAAAACACCATTTCTCAATGGAACAACCACATTTGCAGTTCCATCTCCATATGTTTCTATAATTTCTCTTTTAGGGCCGAAACCAGAGAAATCTTCTAAAATAGCAGGCAATTTATCTTTTGATGTTGCAATATAAAAATTATTTGTATGTAATGCCTTAGCATTATCGTAAATTACAATGCTTGCTGCTCTGCCTTCTTCATTTCTCGGCGAGCAGTATCTCTCAACATTATTTGGCCCATTTTTAATTAAATAAGTCTTATCAAGATTAAGCTTTTTTTCTTTAGTGCTGAAAAAAAAGCTCAGATAATCATTAGTACCTTTATTCTGCTCAACTATTTTATATGCTCTGGAATTTGTGTATCTCTGCGATAAATCAAATTCCCTAATATTTTCTCCATTACAGCCAGCCCCATTTATAGCGCAGAGAGCTATTAAGCTTGCACCAATGCTTGCTATTGCTTTAAAATTTGCAGATGCCCCTGCTCTTGTTATAAAAGATTTTTTTTCTTTGTTTCTCATGGTGTATTTGGCTTGACAGTATTTAATATATTACATTTAGCCCAGTGCGTCTGCGCGTTACCTCCATTTATAGCTTCCATGCAATAGCCGCAGCTAATAGTGTTAAAAAGGTTCACTCCTTGGTCTTCAAAATCATTCATAATGCTTTTGTCAGATGGGCGGTGATAATATATTGGATTTTCACTGTTGCCTTTGAAGTAATCTGTGCATCCAATATGATTAAGCTCTCCATATAAGGTATCATCTTTTTGATAAGCAAAAGGAAGGAAATTTGCAGCAACACAATTGCGTCCAAAAGAGCCTGATGGTTTTCTAGGTGAATGGAGGATATATTCATCTCCTAATTTACAGAAGCTATGGCCTGTTTCATGAATTGCAGTAATTGGATCGCCAGAAGCAAGATACGTTACTTTACCGCCAATAAGTGAAGCAGAGCCAGTCATAAAGTTTTGATAGAAATAATACAGAGTTGCTTCACGTCCTATTTTTTCATTGCAGGTAGAGATTCTTGCAGGAGTATTAAATTTCTTTTTAAAGAAGTCATGTAAAGACCAGCCAGTATCATCGTGATTGGCCAAATCAACATAATGCGAAAAGCTTGTTTTATATGTTTTAAATGGGTCTATGGTTTCATAGCCAGATGTTCTTACTTGCTCTCCTTGCAAAACAAGGGCAAAAGGAATTGAATTTGGAGTTGAACTTTTTCCTCTCATGTATACTATTTCATGCTCTCCGTTTCCTGCAAGCTGGACACAAGAGCCAAAAGAAATATCTCTTTCAAAGCTTTCTTCATTAATAGGATCATTAATAAATAAAGTAATTGGTTTATTGTTGGTAATACTATCAACAAGAATCTCTTGTTTGTTTAGAAACTGTCCATTAACTTCAACAATGCCTATTGCAATACCTATTTTGCTGTTAGACCATCCTCTCAAATTCCAGCGATAAGTGGCCTCTGTTGAAGTTTCATCAACTTTGTAAAATAGACCCTCTCCATCAACGACTTTTATGCCCTGCGTTACTATGCTTGGAGGAAAGGGTATTGAAGAAGGTGCAGCCACTCCCGCTCTCGGGCATAATTTAACCTTTACTTCAATATAGAAGTCATCAAACGGAGTAATATCGCCTGAAGGAGTAAAGCCTCTATTCTGTTTCGCATCAGCAGCAAATGTCTCATCAAATCCAATTTTTACACTTCCAGGAACAATGTCCTTTATCCGCATCTCTTCACCAGAATAAAAACCTGCTTCAGCACCATTAGCATTATCACATTCACACTCGCCTTGGTAGCATACTGGAGCATCACCAGGGCAAGTATCTGTTTGCATTGCTTGATAAATTTCTCCAAAGATTTCCTCCCTAGGATATGCCAGCACGCATTCAAAATCCCATCTCCTCTCATATGTTTTAGCATTATTGCCTAAAAAATCTCTGCATCCATTAATTCTTTCATCGTTCCTTAAAGTTAATCCCCCAGCGCAATAAGGATAATCTTCCCCTTTGTAATAATCCATAAAAATATAATGGCTTCCTGAATATTCTAATTCCATGTCATATCCATCTTCTCTTGCTAAACTTATTCCATAAGGACCTGTTATGCTGGTATCTTCAACAACACAAGTGTTTGGATCATAGTCAGAAGCAGAGATTGTGCATTCACCATCTGCGCAGTCAATAATAAATCTATCATCATAAGAACAGCCTTGACCATCTTGAACATCAGAATATAACTGTGAACCTTCGCTTCCATGACCAATTTGATAAACCTCTAAATCATTATTAATTTTACCATCTTGATCAAAAGCATACTGCCAAGTTTGAGTATTGCGTCCATTCATTATAGAACCAAAAGAGCCAATCCTATTTTGATAATATGGCTGATAAAATCCAGAATGACCTGTCGGAAGCTGTTTTGTAATGCCAGATGCAATATTTGAATATTCAGAAAAATCATTATTCTTGAATGCCTTTATTCTATATGAGTAAACTGATGATGGAGAAAGCCCATCTTTATGAATATATTGTATTGTATCAGCTCCTACTTTTGCAATCTGGACCCAATTCCCTCCGCTTCTAACGACTTCAATGATAAATCCATCTTCATCTCCAGAATTATCGCTCCATGTTAAAGCAAGTTCTTTAAAAGATGCCGCGTTTACCACAAGACTGTTTGGTGCATTAAGTGCATGAGCAAAATTAATCAATAAAAATAAAGCAAACAAAGTAAATATAAATTTTAATTTCATAATCCGCATCCTCCTTCAAGATTTGATAAAAGGGTATAGCCATTATTGCCTTCATAAAGATAAAATACCTTTGCTCTAGGATTATATGGAATAAAAACTTCCATTTCTGCTTCAGGTGCATATATCAACTCATCTGCAAGATATCCATTTTCAATTCTCTCACTAATAATCTCGCTTGAACTAAGTAAGGTATAAGAGTAAACAATTGCGCCTGTTAAATCTCTTGCTGTGAGTAGATAATCATATTGTAATTCCTCAGAATCTGCAAATGCTGGGGGAACTTTTCGTGAATAATCAGCATTTAGCCATTCTAATTTTTCAACTGAAAAGACATGCTGTGCAGGATCTCTCAGGTCCTCCTTAATTGTCAGTTTCAAATAGCATTCTTGGAATGGCTCTCTAAAGTTGAAAATATCTTTTTGTGCATCAAAAATATCCCTTGCTTCATTATCAATCAGCGCTTTGCTATAAATCAATATCTCATCTAAATTGCCATTGAAAAAACTTTCATCTACTCCTCCAATAGATAATGGAAGCGATGTATACAAACTTCCGCTTTTCTTATTAGCACCAGCATCGTTATTTCTCAAAATTCCGTCAATAAAAAATTTAACATTATTTTCAGAAGATATTATCACAACATGATGCCATGAATAATTTGGAAATTCAAAATTTGCATTTGATTCAACTGCTAAACTTCCATCTTTTACAAATCTCTGAAAAAAAATCAAATTGCCCCCATTAGAAAAATATTTATTTTTTACAACATATTGTCCAAGATTAAAATTATTCCCTTTCCCTAAGATGAATGAGTCCTTCCCCCCATTAACCTTTATCCAGAAAGCAATTGTAATGTTGCCCCTAATAGCAATTTCTTTCGTAACAACAGAAAAAGCATCATCCACACCGTCAAATACTGCTGCCTGATTGTCATTACCGGTAAGCAAAAATCTCACACCATTTGGATTTTTGCCATAACTATTACTTCCAGCAGCATCATTAAAATCTCCCTGAAAATTATAATGAGCTACTAAACCATCACTTGGAATTTGAACACCTGATCCAGAGCTTGCTAATTTAATATTAGATTCATAATTTTCGTTTATAGTCGGCGAAGGTTCTGGTTCTATAGGATTATTACTCGCATAATTATCAGTTGAGCCACCAGAACCGCCAGAAGAACCTCCAGACGAGCTTGCAGAATATTCATTGCCAGCAGTAAATAATCCAGAAGATGATTTTTCTTTACTATTTTCATCTATAGTTATCTCTTCATTATTCGCAATTTCTGTGACTGCTGTTTTAGAAGTCTCTAACTCTGAAATTTCAGAGTCTAAAAAGGAAAATCCAGTGAATAAGTTAAATTGAAAAACAGCCATAATAGCAGCTATTAGAATTAGACTCGCCACTGCCAATCCACGCATTCTTTCCATATGTCTTATAGAAATTCAAACTATTTAAACTCT
>CAYIDE010000047.1:0-7283 GCA_964362065.1 Candidatus Woesearchaeota archaeon
GCTATGGCTATTGCCCTGAGTTCTGTAAGTCATACCCGCATTCTGTACAGAATTTCTGGTTTTCTTCAATAGGTTTTTTGCAGTTTGGACATTGAGTTAGAGGAACGACCATTTTCCCACCGCAGTGAGGGCAGAATTTCTGGTTTTCTTCACCGCCTCTTCCACATTTAATGCATTTGGGAGGTATTTTTTTTCTTTCAATGATGGCTTTGTATCCAATCTTTCCAGAGACAATTTTTGAAAAGGCATCCTGAATTGAATCTGGGTCCTGATATTTGCGAAGGTCTATGTTGCTACCCATTTCTTATCCTCTTTGTATTGTAAATTAATATGTGCTCTTTTTATAAATATTGTGATGAGGAAGAGACTATACTTTATAAGCATATCTCTTTAAGTTGACAATCGTCTTTTAAAAAGATTTATAAATAGAATTATGCTTAGTTTATTGAAGATGGTGACAAAAAAGTATGGCTTGTGTGTTTTATTACTTGTGGGCTGTTTGTATCTAATCCTGGGAAGTGCAAGTGCTCTTGAATCAAATGTTACAGTTGTGGGAAATTCAAAAGCATTTCTTAATATGGCTGTGAACAATACACTCAACTTTTCTATTGGGGCAATGAGTGAAAATATTACCCAAATAACTATTGCATACCAAACTGATATTTCTTATCCTGCGGCAGGCGACCGCTTCATTGGTGGAAGCAATGGCACAAGTGCGAGTTCTGTGATTTTTTTAAACTCTAGTACAGGTACACCGACTGCAACAATTGCACTTACTTTTGCTAACACCAGTGCAGCAGGAATAGTTCCAAATGGTACTACACAGAATTTTACAATTCAAATTATTGCTAGAAGACAAAGTCCATCTTTTCTCACCATAACTGTAAATAGCACAGGAAAATCTGGGACTTCTAATACAACAAATATAACTTTCAGTCCTGCTTTTTCTTTCATTGGTTATACGCTCAACGAAACAGGCTGCTCAACTTGCTGGCAGAATGGAACAAATGTTACAATTTATGGAGTTACTTATGGTTCAAATAGCCCTCCAACAGAAACCTCTCTCGCTACTACTTTAAGCAATGAATCAGGATATTTTAACTTAGTTAACATCAATAGCTCAACTTCTTTTTCAGGTTTTAGATTAAGAAGTATTTTTTATAATGCTAGTGGTAGAGCAACAAAGATAGGAGCCATTATGCCTTTTTTTCCCTCATTTATGTTTTATGGAGGAGGAGATCATAGAGGAGAAGGAGAGTTTGATCTGTCTCTTAACGGAGGGACATTTTATTTACAATCTGCTGCTACTCTAAACTTCTCTGCACATAATGGTTCAACACAAGTTTCTTTTGGTTATGAAATCATTGATCAGGCGCTCGGTTTTCCCATTGAAAGTAGCTCTTTGGGCAGGGTAAATGCTGCAAATGTAGTGGTGCCGGCAAGTAGAGGTTATATTGTTTCATTTTTTAGAATGTGGGGTTTTCCTGGAGGATCAACAGGTTATGCGGTCGTAAATTACACTAGATGTTTTACGACAGATTTTATGAATGATACAGAATGTCCTGCTCCTCCAAAATCATATTCTATAACAGCAGGTAACGCTTCAGCAGGCGCACTTATCCAAATTAATCAAAGCCTTGTTGTAAGAAAAGCAGAAGTAAAGGGATGCTTAAATATAAATCCAGGAGCAAATAATTCAGGAGTTAATGTTACCCGCATAGTTGTAAAAATGCTTCCTTGGGCTAACGCTGCTGGAAGTTTTATCCCTCCTTCTGACGCTGATGGCGGTTTAATAAATATTACTAGAGATATTAATCTTACTAATAGTGCGCTTGGATGTGACCTTGCTTCTTATAATCTTTCACTTCTTAATAATACTGCATATATGATTGAAATATACGCAAAGAATGCCTCCTTTGCTAATGATTCTGTAAATCCGGGAAATGCTTTCAATATTGCAGGATTTCTTAACATGACTGCACTGGATGATAGTAGACAGATGAACATAACTTTTTATCGTCTTCTTGGAAGTTATTTAAACAGTACAACACCTGGAGTCAGTGTTAATACTTCTTTAGTAAGAGTTAATGCTATTAACTCTAGCGGGCAATCTATTACTACATCTATTGATGCTAACCTTAAAGTTAAAAATACAGCCGCAGGGATAGGAACAGTGTATTATATTATTGGAGGTACAATTATTACTAATGGGACATTCTATATTCCAATTCTTAATAATACTGATTATGCAAAGGCAATGATACTTTCCCAAGACAGTCCGCCGAAAGAAAATAAACTAAATTTAAGTGCCAGCATAATCAATATAACTGTCAGATCTATGAACACTGAAAAAGGTTTCAGAAAGTTTCATGAAAATGGTTCGATAGGCATTATCGATACTAATTCTATACCGATTCTGCTTAGATTTCTACGCCCTGGTGGAGAATGCAATTTACCTAATGCACCCACTAGTTGTGAAATTACTGTTATGAATGCTTCTAGTTTTAATCCGCTTAAGGCTCTGCTTGCTGGAAAAGTTAATATGGAAGTAAAAATAACTTCGGCAAATGTTTCATTAATATTCTATGATTATGATATGATGTCTGCTAAACAGCCTCCTATGGAGTCGGTGTTTAATGAAAATGCTTCATCAGTATCGAGTTCACAGCAGTTGTGGAATTTTGGAAGTTATGCTCCTTCAGATTCATATACTAATGTAACTATAATTATCCCATATTCCGACAGTGCCACGAGTACAAGTTATCTTAATGATTCTCAACAAGTTAATATATCTGTTCCTATTCTTTATGATGATGATAACAATGTTATATGGAATGTCAGCAGAGGAGATAGGGGTGCCAATTTAACAGGAGAATTTATTGATTACAACAATACATTCTATGCTGGACTTATTAATACTACTGCAGGAGCGCCATGTAGCACAACTTCAAATGATGTAATCTGTTTTATAAATACATCTGCAAATTATATAGCAGTGAAGATTCCTCACTTTTCCACGATTGGACAGGCAGTTCTTGGACAAGCTTATAGTGCTTCTGGAGGTAGTTCGGGCTCAAGCAGCAGTTCAGGCGGGGGCGGTGGAGGAATCAGTTCGAATGCAACATTAGGATGGAAGACTACATTTGATGAAAGTGGCAAAGAATTGTCGGATCTAGGAATGATCAACTATAGATTAGGTGAAAAAGAAAGAGTAAAAATCAGTCTTGGAGGTGCTGAACATTATGTGGGCGTAATTAAGCTCAACAGTACTAGTATAACTATAAATGTATCCTCAACACCGCAACAGGCTGTCTTAAATATTGGAGAGAGTGAAAAATTTGAGGTGAATGATGATAATTATTATGATATTAAAATTACTCTTAATAGTATTGCTTTTGCTAAAGCTAATCTGACTCTTTCTTATCTTCATGAACTCAAGCCGGGTGCTGTAGAAGCAGAGCAAGATGTGACTGCGCCCGACTCTTCTCTTACAAACCAGACAGGAACTCTGGCTGTTCCTGAAACAACATCTACTAAAAATAAAAGTTATTTATTATGGATGCTCTTTGCTATTATTATATTGGTATTGATAATCGCGGGAAGTATTTTATTCTACTGGAAAGAAAAAGGCAAAATAAAATACCTAAAAGAGAGAGTTAAAGTAAAATCTCCCTAATGAAGAGAAGATTTAAATATCTGGAATATATTTTAAATTTATGAATAAAACTCTCGTGCTAGTAATTGTAGTTTTAGCAATTATAGCTGTTATCGGTTTGTTTAGTTTTGACATTGGAAAAGTAATGGTTAAGGAAGATAGCAATATGGCCTCCACAGAAGAAAAAATTGGGAAGGTTTTAGCAGGACAAGAGAGTCCGTATCGCACTTTTACAAAATTGGAATATGAGCAAGCACTTACTGATAATAAAATAATTTTGCTTTATTTCTATGCGAATTGGTGTCCTATCTGCAAAGCAGAACAGCCAGAGACATTTTCTGCTTTTGAGCAGCTGGACAATCCTGCTATTATAGGATTCAGAGTGAATTATAAGGATAGTGATACTGACAGCGATGAAGAAGCTCTTGCAAAAGAATTTGGAATTTCATACCAGCACACAAAAGTTATTATAAAAGATGGAAATCAAGTATTAAAGGCCCTTGATGGCTGGAAAAAAGATAAATATCTTTCAGAATTGAGAAATGCGGCGGGGTGAAGAGAATGAAAAATATAAAAGAAAAAAGAAATTGGGAAATTTTCTGGAGCAGCGTTTTTTTTGTCCTGGGCTTTTCTGTAGTCTTTTCTCTAGTAGGGGTGCTATTGCAGACAATTCTTTCTCATGTTTCATATAGCGTGCAGGCTTGGCTTGGAAGAATTGGAGGCATTATAATAATCCTATTTGGACTTTTTCTCTTAGGATTAATCTCGCCTAGATTCTTGCAAAGGGAGCATAAAATTTTAGTCAAAAGAAAATTCAGCTCCCAGTATTTTACCTCTTTTGTTTTTGGAGCCGCATTTGCTGTTGGCTGGACTCCATGTGTTAGCGCTGCATTGGGAGCAATTTTAGCATTGGCGGCGACTGCGCCGTCAAGCGCGTTCTTTTTGCTTATGTCTTATACTCTTGGATTGGGATTGCCTTTTCTTCTTGTCGGTCTTTTTACGACAGAAGCTCAATCTCTAATTCAAAGAGCAGGGCGTTGGCTTACTTATCTCCAGTATGTATTTGGAGTTATACTTATACTCTTAGGCATTTTGGTCTTTACCCAGCAATTGAACAGAGTTGCAAATATTGAATTTATCAGTAATTTCCTTAGTGTTTTGGGAGCAGGCAGCAGTTCTGGTGGAGAAATTATGTCTTTTAGTTTGCTTAATTTTGGAATCGCTTTTGCTGCAGGGCTAATTTCTTTCTTAAGCCCGTGTGTTTTGCCTTTGATTCCTGCATTTCTATCGTACCTTGCTACTACAGCAGTGAAAAAATAAAACTATGAAAATAAAGAAAAAAACTATTTGGTTATTTGTTGTTATTATGGCGATAATTGCCCTTATCATAGCTTTCCAGCAAACTAAAGTGCCTCTTTCAGAAACTGAAACATCCACTATAAAAGTTGGAGAAAGTGTGGAGAGCACTGAGCCAAGAGTGCTGGAGAAAGAAAAACAATACCAAAGGGCAATTGAACTTATTTCGCCTGATGGCTACCTAAATATTAATAATATTACCATTGGCGAGCATGTTGGGAAAAAAGTTATTCTTGTGGATTTTTGGACATATAGCTGTATTAATTGTCAGCGTACATTTCCTTATTTAAACAGCTGGTGGGAAAAATATAAAGATAAGGGATTAATTATTATTGGTATACATACGCCAGAATTTGAATTTGAAAAGGAAAAAGAAAATGTAAGAGAAGCAATTGCAAAATACAGCATTAAGTATCCGGTGGTGCAGGATAATAATTACTTTACCTGGAGAGCATATAAAAATAGATACTGGCCCAGGAAATATTTAATTGACATAGACGGATTTGTAGTTTATGATCATATAGGAGAAGGAGGTTATGCTGAAACTGAAAGAAAGATTATTGAATTATTAGAAGAAAGAAATAAAATCCTTGGATCAGACATTAATGTAAATGGAAAAAATATAACCTCGGATGATTTTATTATAATCCCATCTGACTTGACATCTGAAGTTTACTTTGGTTATGCGTTTGCCAGAGGACATTTGGGCAATAGCGAGGGATGGCAAAGCGATAAAGAAATTGATTATGCTTTACCGTTGGTGTTAAAAAAGGATAAATTTTATTTAGAAGGGAAATGGAAAAATAACCCTGACCACATGGGCTTGGTGAGCGACACCGGCAAGATTTTATTAAATTATACTGCTAAAGATGTTCATATTGTCGCGGGAGCTGATGCTCCTACAAGAATAGAGGTTATTATAGATGGAAAAGAAAGAGGGAATGTAGAAATTAATGGATATGGATTGTATACCCTTGCTAACGAGAGTGAATATAACAATCATCTTATGGAAATCAGAGCTGATAAGGGTTTGCAAGCTTATACTTTTACATTCGGATAAGAGCATTAAAGATAGTGCGTAAAGATTCTCCCTTTGTATTGCTCTTTAATTTCTTGTGTCTTTTTTTGCCTAACCTTTGCTATTTCTTGTGCAACCCTTTTACGAAGTTTAAAAGTATTAGCCAAAAGTGCATGTGCTTGCCAGCCCTGAAATGAAGCAGTGAGTTCTCTATAAGAGATATTTCCATTTTCACAATTAGCAATTTTTTGATGCATCTTTTTTATACTTCTCTTCCTTAAAATTCTAAAATGAAAGAAATTTCTAAAACCTAAAAAATCTATTCCCTTAGAAAGAGAAATAATCTTGGATTTTTGAGGATGAAGTTTTAATTTTAGTTCGATTTCAAGAAATTCATTTATCTGCTCTTTCCATTTTATTAATTGCTCTTCTGATTTACTTATTAATACAAAATCGTCAACATATCTTATGTAATGATTTGCTTTTAATTTGTGCTTGATAAAATAATCCAATTCATTGAGGTAAATATTTGCGAAAAATTGAGATGTTAGATTACCGAGGGGCATTCCTTTTTTAGATAACTCTCTTTCTCTCTTCATTTCAAAGTTCGCATTATTTGTTAGTATTTGTTTAATTATCCAAAGAACTCTTATATCTTTAATTTTCATTTGAATAATTCTTAATAGAATATCTAAATCAACTTCTTGAAAGTAATGGTAAATATCTGCCTTTAAACAAAAAGCCTCTTTTGTAAAGTTGTGTGTTTCTTTTCTTCTAAATGATTCAAATCTCTGAACAGCTCTCAAAGCACCCTTACCTATTCTATTTGCGTAAGAATCATGAATGAAAATCTTATCAAAGATAGGTTCTAGAATATTAACTATTGCATGATGTATGATTCTATCTCTAAAGTCTGATTTATGGATTTTTCTTGTCTTTGGGTCCCGAATAACAAATGCTTCGAGAGGTTTAGGATGATAAAAGAAGTATTTTAATTCATAATGAAGAGCCATTAGATTATAAAATAATTCCTGCTCAAATATTATAACATAGGGCTTTTTTGTTTTACCTTTTCGTGCTTTTTTCCATGCAAGAATAAGATTTTCAAAAGAAATCATCTGAGCATAAAGATTTTTGTAAGTTCTCATTATTTTTTCCTAGCATGGCTGGACCATTCTGCAATCTGCGTTGAAGTTGTTCAAGTTGTTCCAGTTGGCATTCCAGTTGCTGTTCCTGTTACGATTCAACCTCTGA
>CAYIDE010000048.1:0-7281 GCA_964362065.1 Candidatus Woesearchaeota archaeon
ACTTGCAGATTTTTTACAGAAAGCACAGAGCATTTAATTTGGGCTTCTAAAAATGGAGATGGTAAAAAGTGGAAATTTAACTATAATTGGAGCAAGGAAATAGAAGATCCTCTTAATCCTAAAGGAAAGCAAACAAGAAATGTTTGGAGTATTCCTTTAACTCCAAAAAGCGAAAAATGGGCAGGAGCACATCCAACACAAAAACCATTTGAATTGTTAAAAAGGATTATTCTATCGTGCACAAATGAAGGGGATTTGGTTTTAGATCCCTTTATCGGCTCTGGCACAACTTCAGCAGTAGCTAAATATTATGGCAGAAATTCAATAGGAATAGAACTTGATAAGAAGCATATAGATATAATAAAAAGACGTTTGCAGAAAGAACAGAAAACGCTTTTTGTGGAACAGCCAGAAATTATCTTTGAAGAATTTAAGGAAAAATGATATTGGGATTGATAGGTTTAATTTTGAATTTCGTTGGTTCAATTATATTAATTTTTGATGTCATTTCTAATTTAGGTCTACCTAAACCGATTTATCCAATAAGATATAATAACGGGAAAATTATAAGAGAAAAAATTCGTTATGAATACCAACGTGATGGTTATTTAAAGAAAGTAAAAATAACAAAAGAAGAGATAAAAGTTATAATATCTTTATCATTGCTTAGTTTAGGTTTTCTTTTTCAAATCATAGATTACTTTTGCTGATTTTGGATCTTATAAAATAAAGTCTTAATTACTTATTTAGATCCCTTAGATGCAACAATACTTGTAAGCCCCTGCTTGTGGTTTTTTTTATTTGAAATTAAAAGATAACTATATAAAAGGCTATACCTAGATAAATAAAATGAGGTTTGATTTTGTTGTTCTTGGTGCGACAGGTATGCAAGGAAGGATTGCATCTCGGGATTTACTAGAGCAGGGTTATAAAGTATTGTTGTGCGGAAGAGACAGACCAAGAGTTAATTTTTTGTTAAAAAAGTATTCACGATGTCAATTTGCTTTCACTGATTTACAAAGAGTTTCCCAAACCTCAGGTGTTATTAAGAAGTCAAAAGCAGGAATTGTCCTCAATTGCGCAGAAGGTGACTGGAACATTCTTGCTTTGCAGGCCTGTTTACGGGCAGGAGTACACTGTTTGGACTTAGGTTCTGATATTTCGATGACAAAGAGGCAGTTGGCAATGTATCCCTTACTAAAAAAGAAAGGTTTGCTGCACATTACTGGATGCGGTTCTGTACCAGGTATAGGGAATGTTATGCTGCGTTATGCAGTTGAGAAGTTTGATCGCGTGGATACAATAGAAGTTGGGTTTGCTTGGGATTCCAACATTAAGAAATTTGTAGTGCCTTTTTCTATACAAAGCATTATAGAAGAATTTACTGATCCTGCTCCAGAGCTTGTTAGAGGCAGATTTATTCTTGTGAATCCTTTGAGCACAACTATTGATGCTTATGACCGATTTATCGGTTCTCAAAAAGAGCTTTTAGTAAGACATCCGGAGACTTATACTTTTTATCAAAATTATAAGCATTTAGGAGTGAAAAATGTTAAATTCTTCGCTGAATTTCCGCTGCATTCTTTTGAAAAGATTAAAACAATAATTGAGCTTGGATTGGGAAGTAAAAAGGAAATTAATTTTCATGGGATTAAGATAAAACCCGTAGAATTTTTGGCTGAAGTATTAAAATATCTGCCTATTCCTTCAGGATATAAAGAAAAAGAAGATCTTTGGGTTAAAATTATTGGAAAAAAGGGTAAAGAGCGCAGGATTATTAAAATGAGCTGTTTGGTTAATACTTTACCTGGATGGGAAGATGCAGGATGCAACATTGATACTGGGATGACTATCAGTATTATAGGACAGATGATTTATCAAAAACTAATTCCAGAGCGAGGTTGTTTTGCACCTGAATCTGTAGTTCCTACCAGAGCTTTTTTTGCTGAACTCTCAAAAAGGCATATGAAAGTCTTTGAAAATGGAAAAAAGGTGAATTGATCCTTAACTTTCAGATTTCTTTATATTTATTCCTGTTGGAGTGTCTTCGAGTAAATAGCCCTTTTCCTTGATGCGTTCTCTAAGTATGTCAGATTCTGCCCATTTTTTCCTCTTACGCAGATTTTCTCTTTCTTTTATTAACTGCTGAATTTCTGGAGGAATTTCAAGGTATTCCTCTTTTGTATTCATTATTTCGAGTCCGAGAACTTTGTCGCAATTTTTTAGGAAGAGGAGTTTCTTTTTAGGGCTAAAGTCAAAATCATCGAGAGCTTTCCAGCAGATTTGGATGGCCTTGGGCATATTGAGATCATCATTTATTGCTTGCTGGAACCGATGTTCATATTTTTGAGTAAGGTCTTTACCTTTATGTTTGGAATTTTTAAGCATAGAGATTTTTCTTTTTAAGCGCTGGAATGAATTTCTTGCAGCATCTAAATTTTCAAATGAGAATGAGAGAGGTTTGCGATAGTGGGTTAGGAGAGAGAGGTATCTGAAATGGAGCGGGTGATAGTTTTCTTTTTTTAAATTGTTTAGAGTGATTAAATTACCTATGGATTTTGACATTTTATTTTCTTGCAGAGTAAGGAAACCAGCATGCAGCCAGTAATTCACAAATTTTTTTCCTGTTGCTGATTCTGATTGAGCTATTTCATTGGTATGATGAGGAAAAATTAGATCCGAAGCACCCGTATGAATATCAAAATGTTCTGTTAGGTATTTCATGCTCATGGCGGAACATTCAATATGCCAGCCAGGTCTGCCTTTTCCAAAAGGAGCTTCCCAAAATATATTTCCATCTTCATGAGTGTGGAATTTCCAGAGGGCAAAGTCATTCACTGAAGATTTATCATAGCTGTCTTTTGCTATGCGCTCTTTTGTTTTTTTTATTTTATGTAACTGGGATAATTTTCCGTAATTTTTGAATTTTGCTATTGAGAAATAAACGCCATCTGATGTTTTGTAAGCATATTTTTTTTTAATGAGGATTTGTATGAGTTGAATCATTTCATTAATGTGATTTGTGGCCCTAGTGAGTTTTGTGGGAAGTATGATGTTAAGATCATTTAAATCAGAGAGGAACGATGATGTATACTTTTGAGTTAGCTGATGCAAGGGAATTGATTCTTCTCTGCTTTTTTTTATTGTTTTATCATCAACATCTGTAATGTTCATTATATGAGCTACTTTAAAATTATTATAGAGCAGGGTGCGTTTTAAGATGTCATTAAATATATATGTCCTAAGGTTTCCTATATGTGCGAAGTTATAAACAGTCGGGCCGCATGAATAGATTCCTGCTTTACCTTTTTTTATTGGCTTGAAAAGAGATTTTTTTCTGGTTAAGGTATTGTAGAGAAATATTTCTTCCATAGAGATAAAGAAGAGAATAGATGTTTTAAGGGTTTCTGTTGTTTTATGTCAAGGAACTTGACATTCCTTGAACACGAGAGAATTGCTTACAGCAATTCTCTGTTCAGAGAAATCATAGGGATTTCTCTGCATCCAAAGCACGAGCGCCTGTTACAAACCACGCCCCTTAGGGCGTGGTGGCGCATCGTGCTTTTGATAAATGGGTTTAAAAATCCTTATTTATACCTATTTTTATGCTGTCAAAAGGAATGCAATATGAAATAAGAATTGAATTTGAGAGGCGTCTTAATCAGTATAGGAAAAATTATCCTGGGAACGCAGGAAGATTAATTTCCTCATTGATGAGCTGGTATAAGGAAAGCGGGTATTCTTATACTCTAACAGAATCTTTTTGCCTTGAGATTCATAAACAAGCGCAATCTTTAGGTATATCAGAGCGTAGTTTTCTTGATGATATTTTCTTTGAAAATCCTGAGCCGAGGGTTTGGATGCGGCGTTTTACTGAACAAGAGAGGCAGGTTTAAATACCCTGTTTTTCTTCGAAGAGCAGACAAAGTATATTGTTCATCCAAATGGATGACGTTAAAGAAATAGCGGGCTCTAAGCCAAGACTATTTCTTGAGTATATATTAATAAGACATGACAGAAAGTTTTAGAAAACTTGGCTTGAGCGAGTCCATGCTTAGGATTATTGCGGAAGCGGAGTTTATAGATCCGAGTGAAATACAAGAGAAGACAATTCCCTTAGCTCTTGCTGGAAAGGATGTGATAGGAGGAAGTGCAACAGGGAGCGGAAAAACTCTGGCTTTTGGTGCAAGCATAATTGAGCATGCTGTAAAGGGAAAAGGTATACAAGCATTGATTTTAACACCAACTCGTGAGCTGGCAGAGCAGATAGGAAAAGTTTTGAAGAAATTTTCCCATTATAAAGGCCTAAGCGTAGGTGTAGTATATGGTGGTGTTGGTATAAATCCGCAAATTCATGCTCTTCAGCATGCAGATATTGTAGTAGGAACACCAGGAAGGATTTTAGATCATATGGAGCGTAGGACTATTATTCTGCAGAATATTAAGACCTTAGTATTGGATGAAGCTGATAGGATGTTAGATATGGGTTTTATTGATGATGTGCGAAAGATTATTGAACGATGTCCTAAAGAGAGGCAGACAATGCTATTTTCAGCAACAATTTCTTCTGACATTACACATCTTGCAAAGCAGTATATGCGCAATCCTATAGAGATTGCAGTAGAATCATACGTAGATGCTTCTTTGCTCGAGCAGGTTTATTATGATGTTCAGCAGAATCAAAAGCTTTCTCTGCTTGTGCATTTACTGAAACATGAGACCTCGCACTTAGTTATGGTATTTTGCAATACAAGAAGGAATACTGATTTTGTCTCACGAAATTTGCATCATGAAGGAATTGATACGATGGCGATTCATGGCGGGCTTTCACAGGACAAGAGAAACAGGATTATGGAAAAATTTCATTCTTCTAAAGTATATGTACTTGTTTGTACGGATGTTGCTGCACGCGGTCTTGATATTAAAGGAGTCTCACATGTTTATAATTACGACATACCTCCTACAAGCAAGGAATATATACATAGGATTGGAAGAACTGCAAGAGCAGGAAAAGAAGGGAAAGCTCTGAGTATTGTTTCGCCAAGAGATTATGACAATTTTCGTTCTGTGCTCAGAAATCCTGATTTAAAGATTAAGCAAGAAACCCTGCCTACAGATATTGCAGCAGTGCATGTTAAGGTGCTTGATGGAGAGCAAACAGGCTATGGTGGGTCTTTTGTTCAACGAGGTAGAAATCAATATCGCAGAGGATTTGGCGGAGAAAGAAGCAAATTTGGCGGAAGAAGAGGACAGGAACGGAGAGGATTCGGAGGCCCAAGAAGAGAATTTGGAGGGGGCGGACACAGCGGAGAGAGAAGTTCAAATAAGAGTTTTGCGGGGAGAGGCAGAAGCTTTAATAGCAGAGATAGAAGCAGAAGTTTTGGCAGAGGGAGAGAGGGAAGTTCAGGAAGATTCAATAGAGGTTCAGCTCATGAAGGAAGAAGAGGATTTGGAAGAAAAAACTTTGACAGAAGTAGATAATTTTCTGAATCAGAATTTTATTATGTTGAATAACAATTAATACTATGTTCTGGAATAATCTCGGTTTCATGTGCCTCTTGATTTAAACGCCTGTATATTTTTCCTATTTTTTCCATTAGGCCTATATCATTAGTAAGAATATGCACTGGTTCTCTGTATGCATGTGTAAATCCAGCAGCGATGATTTTATTATCAGTATTTAACATAGAGCCAAATTCGTCAGTGTTTTCTTTTTGGCTGCTCAAATATGATGTTAATTTTAGAAAAACACCATATCTCCGAATATCACTTTGATTAGAAAAGGCAGGTGTTTTATTTTTGGTTAATGAGCGAAAAAGTCTATAGAGATTATTAGAATAATCTTTTAAGAAAAATTGTGTTTCAGATTCAATTTTATTAGCCAATTCAATTTGTTGAGATAAATAATTTACTAAGACTAGGTATCTTTCAATTTCCTTGTATACTTCAGGGATAATTCTAATTTTATGTTTTCTTTGTATATTCTCTAGGGTTTTAATAGTGCGTAAACTTTTTTCTATTTTGGTTAAAGAAATGTCTTCAGGATTTATTCTCTCTTCACTCAGCTTTATTTTTCCTGTAGCTCCCAATATTGAAGTATCTAAAAGAATCAATCCATCAATTTCGTAATGTGCAAATTCTTCTAAATTGGGCATCTTTTTATTGCAATAAACGAATTTATAAATCTTTCTATTATGTTACTATTCTAAAGTTATATTTTATATTATGTTATATAAATCTTTTTTTAATAACTTTGCAAGCTATGAATAAATTGCTTAATTTCTTCATAGTTATTAAGCGACATGAGGTTTTGTCTTAGTGATGAAGCATTAGGTATATTTCTTAGAAAATGCGAACCGAGGTGTTTTATTCTTGGAATGTCTATGAGAGAGTATTTTTCTGCCAATTTGAGATAATTTTGAAATATTCTTAGGTTTGCTTTAAAATTAAAAGGTTTTTCTTTTCCTGTTTTGAGGTAGTGAAGAATATTCGTAAAGATCAGAGGGTGGCCAATAGCTGCTCTGGCAATCATTGCACCGTCTGCTATTTTTAGCATTTCTTGTGCACTTTTTCCAGTGGAGATATCTCCATTACCTATTACAGGGATGCTTATCATGGCTTTTACTTTTTGTATCCAAGACCAGTCTGCCGGAATACTGGCTCCATCGTAAGCCATGCGAGCATGGATTGTAAGAGCATCTGCTCCTGCCTTTTCTACTATTTTTGCAACTTGGAGGACATTATTATTTTTATAACCTAAACGAATTTTTGCAGTTACTGTCAGACCTGCTTTTTTGAGCATACGTATAATGTCACCAATTTTTTGAGGATTATTTAATAGATAAGAGCCTGCTTGGCTGCCTGTAATACGCGAAGAAGGACAGCCACAATTAATATCTACTAAACTATATGGTTTTAGATAAGGTATCACTTTTTTGAATTCTTCTGCATTATTTCCAGTGATCTGGATGCCGATAGGCTTCTCAGAAGGGATAGTCTTCATCAGCATTTTTGTTTTTTTATTTTCATGTAATATTGCTGAAATGTAAAGCATCTCAGTGTATGCAAGGCTAGCTCCGGATTTTCTGCAAATCAAGCGATATGGAAGATCTGTTACATCTACCATCGGAGCTAGGATAAGAGGGTTTTTGAGCCTGAGGGAGCCGATACGCAGTGGTTTCATTTTTCCTGAAAGAAAATGGGCTATAAAGAGTTATTCTTAATCAGTCCTCTGTAGAAAGTAAAACTACATAATTAAGATTAATCACCTTTTCAGTATTG
>CAYIDE010000049.1:0-7258 GCA_964362065.1 Candidatus Woesearchaeota archaeon
TACGATCTTTCCTTCAACAGCACAGACCAGCACGAATTTGCCATCAATTGCTCTCATCGCTCTCGTTACATTACCCCCGAAATCTACATGCCCTGGTGTATCAATCAGGTTGATTAAGTACTCCTTGTCTTGATAAGCATGCGCCATGCTGACATTAGCTGCATCAACTGTCATCAATCTTTCCTGTTCATCTGCATGCTGCCATGTTGTCATGCCCTCATCAAGATTTCCCGCATTTTTAGTCGCCATCATTCCTGCAGCTGCTAATAGATTATCAGTCAGAGCGGTTTTGCCGTGATGTATATGTGCGCTCGTCGCTATATTTCTGATATTTTCCTGCTTGCTCGTCAATCGCTGTATTTTCTGAAAGCTGGTTTCTTTATCTGCCATGTTTTATAATTTTCTCAAAAGAGAAACAAGTGGAAATGTTGAAAATGGTTTTTAAACCTTTAGCTTGATAAGAGCTAAATGGGATAAAGATTATAAAATCTTTAGAACTTCCGCATTTCATGCGGAATGGATTAGAGATAAAGTCTCTAAACCTTTAGCTCAATAGCAAAAAATATGATAAATATCTGATTTTTGAATAAACTCTATAATTATCTTGTGAATAACATAGATAATCAGATACAGTTTAATTAGTCTTCTTAATAAAAATTACTATGTAAATTTCATCAGTTTTAATTTTTCTGCTTTTTTGAGGTGTTTATAAAAGAAAATCCAGAGTAAAACTTCAATAATAATTGGAATACCAAAAAAGATTGAAGATAAAGCGAACGCTATTAATTTGGATTCAGCAAATTGTTGATTAGATAAATTAACAAAAGTACCAATAAGTCCGAAGACTAGAATAATTAAATCCAAGCCAAAAACAATATTTGTCCAATAGAATAACTCTTTCTTAACTTTATAGAGTTTGATTAGATAATATATGCTAGTTATTAGAAGAATAATATTCAAAATTACTCCAATATAGAGAAGCGTTAATGAACCATCATATTTAAAAATATTAAAAATTTGTGAAATAATAGCATGCAACAAGAATAACGAATTAATAATAACCAAACCAATAATAATCCAAACAAATGTAGTTTTGTTAGTTGAATTTCCTTTCATTTTTTAAATGATCCCAAATCTTTTTTTAATTTTATTAGAGTTACGATATTAATAAAAATTAATAGTCCTAAAATGATTGATATAAAAACTCTTTTTATTGGATAAGCATAAACAAAAATTATAAGAATACTAATTAAGACAATAAATGGATAAATATAAAATCCAGCACTAATTTTTTCATCTTTATAGAAATTAATCGGACCATGGTATGTTCTTTTGCTTTCATCAAAACACTTTTTGTGATATCCTGTGTAAAACAATTTTGGATATAAATAAAATATTGAAGGCTTAGCTAAAAAATCAGATTTCTTAGATACCTCTTTACCACAAAAGTCACATTCAACCATAACAAAACCTCATAAAGACTAATGATTTATAAATATTTCTATTATCTCGCAGCATCCGCCTGCTTTTCCGCTTCATTTCTCTTCACAACTGCATAACTATCCATGCTTCCTTTTGCTGCAAGCATAATCTCATTTGCTAACGCATTGGCCATCTTATTTTTCTTTCCAAAACTCTTTGAATATGCCCCCTGGACAAGCCAGCGCACAGCAAGAGCTATTCTTCGTGCTGGGCTGCAGTCAACTGCTTGCGGATATCTTGCTCCAGCAGATTCAATTACAGTAATTTCATCTCGCGGAGACCCATTTTCAAGCGCTTGCATTAAAACCTGCATGGGGTTCAAGCCTGTTTTTTCCTGCAATATTGCAAGTACTTTCAGGAAAGTACCCATATTTTTATTATATTTGCCAGAGCTCCAGCTTGTAATGATTCTGTGCTTCTTTCCTAAATGTCCTGGAACACCTAACCTATTAGCAAATCTTTCAATAATATGCATTTTAGCGCTAGAATATTTATCCTGTTTTCTCCCATGAGATTTTACCAGAAGTTTTGCGCTTATATTTACCCAAGGTCTTAGTGCAGCATCTCGTATTTCAATATTTTTGCTCTCATAAAGATCAAAAATCTTTATATTTTCTTGTTCAGCCATGCTTTTCCCCTTCTTTGCTTTTAATTCTGGGAATCTGCTTTAGATATATTACTTTATCATTAACAAGCGAAAGCAATCCCCTTGCGGAATTTTCATTAGGCGTTGCCAATCTCAAAAAGCAATTATTTTGATCATCACCCTTTACTTCATTAAAAGGATGATATTTTATATCAATAATTCCAACAGTTTTTTTTTGCTCGCGTATATTGAGGCGCATCTTACTCTGTATTCTATCATATAAGGGCCCAATTACTTCATATCCTTGTTTGATTATGCTCTCTGCCAAACGCTCAAATACAGCATAAAGAGTTATTTGCGGGACTGAAAACATTCGCAGTTCAGAATGCCATGCATCAGGAATTTCATTATCTCTTAATTTTCTGCTCATTTTATCTTCTCCCCTTTTCAATCTTTCCCTTCACCAACAAGTGAAGTGGCTGTTCATTTACTTTTATAACTTGAAATCTAATACCAGGAATATCTCCTTTAGACCTGCCCATTCTTCCGCCTATGCGTTCAATTAAAACTTCATCATGCTCATCTATAAACTTCTGTGCTAAATTGCGGGGGATAAAAGCTCCAACATTAATCCCGCTTTTAATAAGCTGAACTTTGCAGCATTTTCTCATTGCAGAATTTGGCTGTCTAGCCTCTTTTTGAAATTTTGTAATAACTATGCCCTTTGCTTGGGATGCTCCTTCAAGAGGATCAGCTTTTTCTTTCAATCCAAGCATTCTTTGCTTATATGCTCTCTGGCTCCATCTAAACTTTCTTTGCCTTTGCATTAATTTACGAGCATTCATTAATCCCATGATATATCATCCCGTAGAAAAATTGGTTTTTAATCCTTTCGTAAGCATATTTTATTACCGAAATGCCTTGCTAATTTCAGTTTTCCAGAATGAAGGCAGGGGATTAGATACAAATCCATAAAAATCTGTGCTGTGAATATAACTAAGACCCTTGTCTTTTCCCAATTCTTCAAAATCCTGAGATAGAGATTTATAGAGCTTCTGTATAATCATGCGCTCAAACTCTTGCTGCAACAGGGAAGATTTTTTGAGTACAAGGTAATCTGCCTGTCTCAATACATTTATTTCTAAATTAGAAGAATTCTGAGAGATAAATATTATGTTTAGGTTTTTATGTCGGGAAATAAGAAGTAGCTGGCTAAGGAGCTTATTAGGTTTACTCATCGCATTCCTCGAATTAAAAAGTACCCCTCCCTCATCAATAAGTACAAATGAATTATTAGATATTTCTTTTATATCATTAACCGCAGTTATCCATGCTGGTAAATCATCAGCATAAAAACCCATGGTATATATCTTTTTACCTGTTTTTGCATAGATATTTTCAATCATTTTCATTCCAAAAGCAGTTTTTCCAGAGCCTCTTGCTCCAAGTATAATCCCTATGGTGCTGTCAGAGTTCTTAATTTTATTTTCCCAAGTTTCAAAATTTCCAGAACCTTTTTTAATTATTTTGAATCCATTATAATGCGCATGCATAGAACCTCTTTTTTTCTTTTCTTTTCTTTTCTTATTCTCTTTTTCTAATTTTCGATTAATTCGCTTTGCAAGCCAATAACTGCCTATAATTAAATAATAGGGAAGTTTGATAATCTCCCATATCAAACCAGCAGAGGTTTTAATAAATGTCCATGCTCCTGATAAGACCCAAAACCAAATCCTCTTTTTCTTTTTGCTCATTTATTCTTAAAGAATTGAGCATTAAAAAAACTATCTATTTTTTTAGTTGAATTATAAAAAACTATAGAGGTAGGGGTCTTATTTACATTAAACTATCTTCAAATCCATGTTAAAAATATCCCTAGTAATTAAGCTTAATTCTGAAAGTCTTCTTTTATCTCTTCCTATTAGAGATGCTTTGTTTTGCATGCTTCCAGAATTTAAAAAAATTATTCTATCATTAATTTCAAGGGATTTGAATGTGACAGGAGCAATAATATCCCTAATGAATCGTTCAGCATCGTTTATTCCCTTGGCAGTTCTTATTATTTTTATTCTTTTACCAAGTTTCTCCTGCAATAATCTGATATTTATTGAATTAGGTCCTATGGCGCGCGATACTAAATAGCTTGGCACAGCAAAAAAAATAGTATTATTATAAATAAAGCAAGTCCGAGTCTGAACCCTGGATGTTTGGTCAAGAAGATTTAAATACCGAATAGTTTGCAAATTTAGGATAGACATATTATTTACTGAAAAGTCAAAGAGATAATAATTCTGCAATTACGCCCCTTTTCCACCAAGATACTCATTATTTACTATTCGATAAAAGAGTATTTAAATTTTTCCCATAGTAAAAATTAATTTTACAAATTTAAGAAAATATAAAACTCTAAGCGGATATAAGCTAAATTAATCTTCATGTTCTGTCACTTTAGGTTTCTTTGACTTTGTTTTTGATTCCGAAGCAGCTTTTAATGTCTGAGCAGGAGCAAGAGGGCCCTTAACTTCTACTAAAAGCCCAGGCAGACCAGTACCAACTGGAATTGGCTGATTCAATAGTATATTCTCAATGACAGAACTAAGTTCATCTCTTCCTCCCTGAATTGTTGCAGTAATGAATTGCTTATCAGGAGTTTCAAATGTGGCGCGGGCCAGAATGCTTGCTTTGTCAGAGATAATACCCATACGCGTGACCCCTTTAACTATGCCTGAAGAAGTCATTGCATCAGCAACAAGTTTAAGATGCCGAATATCAATATCTAATCCTTGAGTCTCTAAAACTGCTTTGATTTCATTTATAATAGTTTCTCTTGCTGCCTCAATGCCTAATACCTCTGCGACATCATGAATATCATTGCTTATTATTCTATCAATTGCAATTCCTTTAACTTCAAGAACCTCACTTAAATTAGAACCTGAAGTCAGGATGGTATACTCTCTGCCTTTCATAAGAACAGCGACCTGCGTAATGCCTTTAATTCCCGCAATAACCATGGACTTAAGTTTTTCTTTTAATTTATATATGGATTTGTACTCCATATCTTCAGCAGAAATAGTAAGTTTAAGTTCGTTTCCTCGCACGGATAATCCCTTATCTCTTAGGTGCTCAATTATCCTTTCCATAGTGAGATGCGCGCTTCGCATAGCTTTTAAATCGATGAGTGCTTCTAATTTTTTATTAGTAAAATCAATCGCTATTTCAGATAGGATTTCTTCAAGTTTAACTTCTTTAATTTTTTCTGCAATAATTTTCGCATCTTTTTCGTTATTATGTTCTTTATCGAATGATATTTGCATGCGTGGTGTTGATGGTTTTTTTCGTGCGTCAAGAATTTCAATAAGCCTTGGCAAACCTTGAGTTATTTGCATTTCCGCAACTCCGGCATGGTGGAATACGCTCAATACCATTTGAGTAGACGCCTCGCCAAAGCTTTGAGCAGTCACAACTCCGGCTGCTTCACCGGGGGCAATTGTATTTTCTTTGAGATGCAGGCGTGATACATCCTTGCAGTCATCTCCATATATAAATTGCACAATATTCTCAGAAGCATCCCGCACAGTTTTGTCATAAGCAACTTTCAGGTCTTGCAGAGCACTTACTAATCTGCGATATAAGTATCCTGATTTTGGTGTCCGCAGAGCAGTATCCATAAGACCGTCTCTTCCTGTTATTGCTCCAAAAAAGAATTCGCTTGGTTTAAGCCCTTCAAAATAAGAAGAAGCAATAAAACCCCTTGCTTCTGCTCCAATATCACCAGAATTAAAGAAGCTTAGAGTTCTTCCTGTGTAACCAAAATCAATTCTTTTATTTCCTAATGCTTGCTGCCCTATGCAGCATCCTATTTGTGTAATATTCAGCATGCTACCACCAGAAGCACCCGCACTAATCATTTTATTTACATTTCCATCAGAAGGAAAATTTACCTTAACAATTTCGCCGACCTCTGTTCTAACTTCATTGAGAACCTGCAAAATTTTTATTTCACGAGTTTCTTCCAGAGTCTTTCCTGGTAAATGTTCAAGTGTGCCTGCTCTATATTCGCTCCCAATATGTATAGTTTTTTGTACTGCTTTTTGAACAACAGAATCAGTCATTTGCTTAACTTTTTCTGAAACATTTAAGTCCTGAACAGAGAGAGTGTATCCTTTTCTGGATAGGTAAAGTACACCAAGAAGAAAAGCTTTGTTAATAATATCAACCACTGTTGTTCTTCCAAATTCTTTATCTATATGCTTTACCATGACTCCTTCTTCGGAACCAAAGGAGTTTTTACCAGTGATTTCTTCAGGTATACGTATGCTTGATTTTGGAGGAAGTAGTTGGGCAAACACGTCTTTTCCGGAAATTTCTTTTCCGTGCAAAGATGAAGAAACTCCTGAGGCAAAAAGCATATAATCTGCTTCAGGTTTATGCAGAACTTCTTTGCCAAGCAAATACACTCCTGTAACCGCATCGCCCAGTGTTCCAATAAGATTAGTGTTATTTTTTGAGGAGATTATATTATTGTTCACATCAAGAAGAATTTTAGCTTCACTTCTTGCTTCTTCTGTTTGCGGGCTATGGATATTCATTTCATCACCATCGTAATCTGCATTGTAAGGAAATGCTGCTGCAGGATGCAGTCGAAATGTGCGTTGCGGCAGAACTCGAACATAATGTGCCATAAGGCTTTGTTTATGCAGAGAAGGATGTCTGTTAAACAAAACAATATCTCCATCTCGCAAGTGCCTTTCAATCTTATATCCAGGTTGGATTTCAGCACAGAGCTCTTCCTTCAACTCCTCACTGATTTTTTTCCTTCTACCATCAATTCGGATTACATAATTCGCACCAGGATATTTTTCTCCTTTTCTGATAAGCTCCCGCATTGCTTCAATATTTGTGCTAGTAACAGTTTCTGCGACTGTGATAATCCTTGCAACTTCATAAGGAACTCCAACTTCATTTATTTTAATGTATGGATCAGGTGAAACAACAGTTCTGGCTGAATAATTAACTCTTTTACCAGCCAGATTATGCCTAATTCTTCCCTCTTTGCCTTTAATTCTTTCAGTAATAGTTTTTAATGGCTGACCAGAGCGATGACGCGCTGGAGGAATTCTATTGACATTATTATCAAAAAATGTAGTTACATGATACTGAAGCAGATCCCACAAGTCTTCTATGATTACT
>CAYIDE010000050.1:0-7193 GCA_964362065.1 Candidatus Woesearchaeota archaeon
CCTCCAGAGGATTTAGTAAGTGTTACTGGTACTACTATGTTTGCATTTGTAGCTTTATTAGTGCCTCCAGAAATGCTTCCCCATGATATTTGGAAAGGAATTGTTCGGAACGATAGCCACCCAATATCACTATCATTTTGTGCATTATCTTTAACAAATATATTGAGATAATGGTATCCTCCCCAGCTGCCTCCTCCCCAAGAACCGTTATTGGGACAGAATGTGGCATTTCGTGCTGCTGCAAAGGATGAGTTACTATAATTCGAGAATGTAGTTACAGTATTGCTTCCTCCGATCCAGATATTTTCATTAACATTAATAATAGAATAATTTCCTGATAAAGGAGTCGATGCATACCAATCAGGATCAAAAACACTAACTGTTGCATTAATGCATTGATCGCTATCAATACTATAAGAACTTGAGGATACTTGCACCCTAAACGGTCGAACACTGAACCAAATCCATCCTGTAGATGTTTCATTATCGCTATTTTTTAAACTTAGTTCTCCCCAGTAATAGCCAGTCGGCCATGTGCCATTTAGATAACTAATGTTAAGCAAAGAATTTCCAGAAATGTTGGTAGAAGTAACATTAAGATGAGTGGGAAAGACATATTCATTGGATTTTTGCGTTGTTTGGCTCCAAGTTCGTAATGTGACAGTATCAACACTAGTATTGATAAAGTCAGAAATATTATATCGAATGTAAGCACTTCCATTATAATAAGGAGATTTATAACTCTTTACCGAAGACACATTAAAGTACATTGGTTGATTACCCCGTATGCTATATTTGTAATTTATTCCACCAGTATCAGTTGGTTGTGTATCCACATAAAATGCAATAGCATTGAACCATGCATATCCGGTATCTGTTCCATTAACATCCAAAATTACAGAGTAATATCCTGTGTTCCATCGCCCTTTAGTATTGTTAATGCCCAAGATATATTTGCTTTGATTTTGAGTATTTGCATTCCAATACCAAGGACTAGATTCATTAACAATTATCTTATCAGCAGAGAACTCACTGGCATTTAATTCCTTACAGGGCCAAGTTTTACAATCAAGAATTTTTTTAATACCAATACTTACATTACCACCAAGGCTTTGACCGCCCTGCGCATTATAATTGTAATCTCCAGCTTGGGAAATTTTAATATAGAGGGTGACATTTTCCTTAGAGCTATAGTAATTTTTGTGACTACATCCTAAAGTATTACATTCTATAGGCATACCATAAACATCCCAGAGTTTAATGCCGAACCATGCATAACCATAGTCAGTATCCCCTGCTGTGGTAGTTGCTTGTAGAACCGCTCTATAATAGCCTGTTTTCCAATTTCCTGAAAGGGCATACTGTACTGGCAAAGTCAAAGAACCAGATCCTGAAGTTACAGTAGTTGAATTTATAGTTGAGACATTATAACCAGAATCTACAGGAGGCCATATCCACTCCCCGTCACGGCCCATATATTCTACTTTTTTAAGAGTTACAATTCCCCCAAGTCCACTACCGCTTCCCCACCAATTGCCTCCTGCTTCATACAACTGCACATTTAAGGTAATATTATTTGATGGATTATTTTGCCAACTGGAAGAATATCCATAGAGGTAAAAAGCACGCGCCTCAAATTTTCCAGATGCAACGCTTAAGGTACCATCAGAACCTTGAACAGAAAAGGTTACACTATTAATTCCGCCTTCCCATTTAGTTAAAGGCTTTACAGTACAGCTATATCCTCCAGTATTATCACTCGCTTGACAAACAGAATCAGTAGTATTAATGCTCTGAAGAGCTCCAGATTCAGTATTCCTTACTTCAGTAATAGAAATCGTAGCATTAGTTATTACTTGTTTTGTTGATGTATCTATCGAACACCCTGAACCTAACCCAGTACTACTGCTATTAGTGCTATTAAATGCAGTAGCTTTTCCTAAAGGATTATTTGCTTGCGTTAGCTTTAACTCAAAATAAACAGTATCTGTTTTCTTAAACTGCCAAGTGTAATAATTTCCTGAACTCACAGTACCTGGAGTGTCTTTTGGGGTAATGCAAATATCATAAGGATTAATAATAAATCTAGTAGTTGCTCCGAGAGTTTTATTATTCCCAAAAACTAACGCAGTATAAACTCCTCCTATTCTTGGCGCATCAAGTTTAATTCTTTGTGAAGTAACATTCCATGCCCACTCCTGGACACTATTGGTCGTATTAACTAAAGAAAAATTTATAACATTGGTATAACTCAATTCAGTGCCATTCATATAGCGAATAACAAATATTTCTGCATCAGAAAGATTAAATTTCGTGCTAGTACTATTATAAGCAGTAAGAGAAAGATAAATGTATTCATTTGTTCCAAACAACTCTTTCAGGGAACCATCTTTATCAGTTGATTGCGCTGATATAACTCCTCCTAAAACACTGATAAGCTGTGTCTTCGTTTGGGAACTACCTTCATGCGAAAGAGTTAGCGAAAGAGTATACTGTCCTGTCGTAGTTGGAGAATTTATGGAAAATTGATAGCAGCCTTCTTTACTGCAACTTGCATTCCAGCTTAAGTTGGTGCTAGTAATTATAGTATTTAAATTATCCTTTAAAGATGCAGTGAAAAATGTTGCATTGATACCCGGAATTAGAGATCCATTTTTTCTATAAGTGGGATATGCTTCAAATTTTAAAGCAGTATTAGGGAAAGTACTATACTCATATTCAAACCCAGAATTTGATATTTTTTTAGAAAAAGAGAATGTCCAGTCTTTTACTTCAAATGGTGTAGAAATAGAAATATTTCCATCACTGGATTTAACAACTGTTACACTTGCACGATAAGCTCTATAACTGAAGGTAAGCGCATCCAAGGTGAATGTAAAGGTGCTAATGAATGAATTATTGCTGTTTAAAGTAGTCGTATTAATAACTTTAACTACATTGCCAGAAGCATCAATTATATATCCTGAAAATGAATAGCTGTCAGTATCAGTTGCGTTCGTAATGCCCACTTCCACACTGCCTTGTTCTCCAAGCGAATATACATTTTTAAGCGATTGACCTAGTTCATCTTTCATATAAATAGTATAGGCAAAAGGGATTACAGAAAAAGAGCTAAATGTCTTAAAGTTTTCGAGCTCTAATGTAAATTGACCATAGGAGGATGGAGCTGTTATTGATGCACTACATTTTCCATTTGTTCCGGTAGTGCAATTAAAACTAGATTGCGAGTCCAAAGAAGAATTTCGAACACTCCCATTAACAGAAACATTGCTAATATATAATGGCCGATCTCCAACTATTCTAATTGCTTCTATTTCGATAATTACTGTTTCTGAAGGAAAGTAACGGGCTTTCTGTGAGCTTACGCGTAAAAAATCAATGCTTTGGTTTACTACTGTTATCTCCAGCTCTGATGACCAGCGCGTATTATTTGGATCTTTATAAGAGGTAATTATAAAGTAGGTTCCCGCAGTTGTGGGAGCCCTGACTGTTACAGCAGTTAAAGTATTGCTGCTGTTAGTATAGAAATTTCCAGAAGAATCAGTTGTTAAAGTATAGTTACTAAGAAATGCTCTACTTGAATTCTCAATTGTGACATTTAACAAACCACCAGATACTGCTGTAGAAGTGCTAATAAGTGTTCCATTCGTTGAATAGTTTGCTTGAGCAAGTGAACCCCTTAATAAGATACTCTCATTTAGAGTAAAAATACTATCAGGAAGCGAAAAAGAAAGTTCAACTATATAAGTATTAGCTGTTCCAAAAGAAGGGATAAAAAGCAATATAACGATCCAAATACTTACATGAATATATATATTCAGGATTTTCATTACACCACTTTAATAAAATATTAATGATTTCTTTATTTATAAGTCTTTCTTTCAGTTGATAGCAGAAGGATAATCAAAACCTATTTGTATTGTTAAAACCACCCCAAGCTTTATAAACAATTTTTTTCTTTGCTATACATGTTAAGATTAATTAATGCAACAGAGGCTAAACCAGGCACTACTATTATGTATGAAGGCGAAGCTTGCACAATAAGGTCAAATGATATTTCTAAAACAGGCAAGCATGGCGCAAGCAAATGCAGAATTGAAGCAATAGCAATTTTTTCAGGAAAGAAAAAAGTTCTTGCGGTACCAGGGCATGAACGATTTGAGGTGCCAATGATTGATAAGAAAAAGGCGCAAGTTCTAAGTATATCAGGTTCAAGTGCTTCAGTAATGGATTTAGAGAGCTATGAAACTATTGATATTCCATTTCAAGAAGAGCTAAAAGATAAAATCGCTCCAGAGCAGCAAGTAGAATACTGGGATATTGAAGGAAAAAAAGCAATAATGAGGATATTTTAAATGGCAACTAAATTACCAATCGCGCAAAAAAGAATGTTCCAAAACGTATTTGTATGCAGAGATTGCAGTAAGAAGATTCGCACACAAGCGACAAGAATCCTAGCACACAAAGTGCGCTGTCCCAGATGTCATGGTCATGCTTTCCGGCCAATTCGGAAAAAATAGGTAATCATGGGTTTTATTATTTACGATGTAACATTTATGGTTCTTTTTACACTAGCAGTAATAGTATTTCTTTACACGCGCAAGCATAATCTCCAAAGGCAAGGCCTTCTTTACCTTTACAAAACCCGTTTAGGTCTTAAATTTATTGAAGTTACTGCAAAAAAATATTCGCGTCTGCTCCTTGCTATAGAGAATGTTGTAATTGCTTCTGGCTATATCTTGATGCTAGCTATAATAGCTATTTTAATATACACTGCTTACATATATATTAGATATCCTTTTGTTGTCCAGCTGATAAAAGCGCCCCCTATCTTTCCCATTTTTCCTTATTTTACAGAACTTTTTAACTTGGATAGGTTTTTCCCTCCTTTCTATTTTACTTATTTTCTTGTTTCTTTAGGTATAGTCGCAACAGTGCATGAATTTGCCCATGGTATTTTTGCGCGCTTGCATAAAATAAAAATACATTCCACAGGTTTTGCTTTTCTTGGTCCAATATTAGGAGCATTTGTTGAGCAGGATGATAAAGATATGGAAAAAAGGAGTAAAAAAGCGCAATTGTCAGTATTAGCAGCAGGAGTATTTGCAAATATTATTACAGCTGCTCTTTTTCTCGTGCTCTTTTGGCTATTTTTCCTTTCTGCTTTTCAACCAGCAGGTCTAGTCTTTACCGATTATGCTTCAACTGCTCTGAATGTTTCTGAAATTACAGAGGTAGATGGGCAAGCAATAACAACAATTTCTGATGTATCTCTACCTAATAATGCATCATTTATTGAAGTAACTGCTGATGGTAAAAAGTATTTCACAACTCCTGCAGTATTCCAGCAAACCTTAGAGCGAGAGCTTCCTGCTCTAGGAGTTTACGAAGATACTCCAGCATTTAATGCAAAGTTAGTTGGTGTTATAACTGCTATAGAAAGCATACCCATAGCATCCCGCGATGAATTAGTAGATGCTTTAGCACTATATCAGCCAGGCAGCACCATTACAATTTCTACTCTTGATAAAGGCACATCAAAAACTTTTACTTTAACTCTTGCAGAAAAAAATAATAAAGCTTATTTAGGTATAGCTACCTCTGCACAACAAAGAAGAGGAATTCTTTCAAATATCTACCAGATAACTCCCAAACTCACGAATTATGCAACTGGGCTTGCATATTCATCTTCTCTTGGAGATTTTGGCATTTTCATTTTTCATTTGTTCTGGTGGATTGTCACCATTAATTTCCTTGTTGCAATATTCAATATGCTTCCGGCAGGTATTTTTGATGGCGGCAGATTTTTCATGCTAACTGTCTGGGGTCTAACAGGAAAAAAAGCACTGGGAGAAAAATCTTTCCGCATAGCAACATGGTTTATCCTACTTGTATTCGCCATACTTATGATTCGCTGGATTTTTTCATTTCTATAGTTAGTATTATCCATAATCAATCCCTATTAGAAGGTATCATCTTTAACAATATTACTTTATGAAATCCAGAAATATTACCGTTTAAGCAGCAAGAATAAATTAAATTATGTCAAGGAACTTGATTTGAACATCCAAAGCACGAGCGCCTGTTACAAACCACGCCCTTTAGGGCGTGGTGGCGCATCGTGCTTTTGATATTAGAAGAAGTAAAAATTAATAGAAATTATTAAATAAAGGTTTTACCTTTATTATAGTATGGCTTTGGAATCTCGTCTTGAAAATAAATATACTGATGCGGAAAAAGAATTATTTGAACGCATACAGCATTATAAATATGAATTATTTAGGTGGACAGGAAATGTTACAATAAGTATGGGAGTAGTAACGAGTATGGGTTTGTTTACTAGAAATTACAACAATGAAAATTTAATTTTGGGAATTGCAACGGGCGCATTAATTCTAGGCGGTGCAGCAATTAGACATTTAGCATATCATGTTACTAAACAAAATATTGAATCTTTTTATAAGAAAGTATAAAAATCTGAAAGGGATAATTTCAATCAATAATCTAAATCAAAAATTCCAAACCCTTCTTAGTATACACAACAATTTTCACCCCAACTGGAATACTTAAAAGAGCAGAAATTAAAGCCATATGCTCTTTGCCATTGCCAGATGCAAGCGAGAGCGAAACTTCAAAATCTCCTGAAAGTTTTCCCTTTATTTTTTCCAGCAATAGCTCTTTAAGCTCTCCAATAGGTTTATCTGTATCAATATCTAGTATAATACCTTGTTCAGGTTTAGGGAATTTCTCAGTGCCTTTTTTTTGTACAATAACAACATGCTCCCATGAGCCATGATTTAGTACTGCTGTAACTTGCCCCCAATTTTCTTTATCCGCGCCCAAAAAAGCAACCAGTTCCATACTTTCAGAAAAAAGAGTAGATTTATAATCATTCCTATACTTGTGGAGATATGGCGCAAGAAACTCCTCTCGGTGAAATAACTCTGCGCAAGTATGAGAAACCCTATTCTTCTTCACCTCGTGAGCTAATGAAAAAAATTTGTTTGAGTCTCGGCTTATTACAGCCAGGAGATTCTAGAGATATTATTGTTGATATGCTTTTAATACTTGAAGAAGCTCGCAAAGAAAAAATCTGGCTTTCATCTTTTGATATTCGTGATAAAATTGAACTGCACCGTAAAAAAAATTTTCTTGAAAGTAAAGGTCTTGCAGAAAGCAATATCCGACGCCAA